>JBEAPM010000517.1:0-16412 GCA_041164445.1 Cyanobacteriota bacterium | reverse complement strand
ATCCGAGCTAGGGAAGCACTCGGAAGTCTGTAACATCTAGTGACTCGATGGGCTATTCACCTCTTACGTTGTCCGAATTGGCTCGGACAATCCCCGTCGCTTTAGCGCGGGGTTGGTGAATTTTTGATGAAAACCCCTCAAAACTCTAACAGATCTTGGGGCTGGGCTCTTACCTTGAGGCGGGGGAGTACCGAACCAATTTCCTCTCTCTGAAGTCGCCCGCTTCTCAGTCGCCCTCTTCGTCCCTAAGGCAAGGCCTCCAGGATGGCTCCGTTTGCCTGTAAATAGTCTGCCACTGATGCCGCTAGTCCTTCATTCTCTCCCCAGTGCAAGCCCTGAACCTGTGCCCCACTCAGGCTCACTTGGCTGAGATTTGCGCCCCGCAGATCCGCCTGCCGGAGGTCGGCTCCACTGAGGTTGGCTAGGGCTAAGCTGGCCCGGTGCAAGTTGGCTCCGCGCAGATCCGCATTGCTGAGCAGGGCTCCGCTAAGATCGGCCCCACTCAGTCGGGCATAGCTCAGGGTCGCTTCCGTCAGATCGGCATCGCTCAAGTCGGCTCCGCGCAGGTTCGATCGTCTGAGGTTGGCATTACTGAGATCCTGATTGCGCAGATCTCCGGCCATTAAGTTAATACCAACAAGATCTGTGCTGAGATTTAACTGTGCGGCTTGAAGCAAGGTGGGCAAGTCTGGGGCACATTGACTGAGGGTGGCGATCGTTTCGGTCAGCGTCTGGGAATTGAGGGGGGCAGAACGCTTCGCGGGATCCAGTGCCAAGGATCCGGCTTTATCCCCCCAGTAGCAGAGGGGATCGGGTAAAACACTGATGATTTCCCGCAGGACAACCCGCTCTAAAATGCCATGGGTATTGGGGGAAATATCGTGGTGCCAAAGTCCATTGGCTTCGAGAATGCGCAGATCGGCAACGGTGACGCTTGCGGTTAAGGCAAAGCCCGTTTGCTGTGAGTCAATTTCCGCTATCCCGATCGCTCCGGGTAGGGATCCCTGAAATCCTTCGATCGCTAAACTGATGGCGGATCCAGATTGCTCGGTTAAAAAACGTTGGCAGTCTGGCCAATGCTTCCCAATCGCTTGATCGATCGCCCTTAAGAGGGGATTCCCTGCGATCGTCATCGGTGCCAGCGTATCGAATTGCAAGGTTAAGCGGAAACCCGTTAAACTTACCCGCACGATCGTTCCCGGAGACACCTCAAAGGGATCCATACCGCATTTCAGGGTCAAAGTTAGACGATCGGGCGAAGCCGAATCGGCTTGCAACGCGAGCAAGTTAGCATGGGAATTTTGGGCAAGCATGACTTCAGGATGATCTGTCAAAGGAAGGCAAGGATGGCTAGTAATTTAAAGGTTAGCAACGGAGGGGAGCGTGGGGTACCTGGCGGTACCCTCGATCGCTCATGTTGAGATAAATTTTGATCTGGATGACCTATCGGCTGGTGCGCAGGCTATCCACCTTACGGACAAAGAGATCCGTCAAGAAGGTAATAATGCGACGCGGCCGAGTTTTAATATTTACACTCACCGACATCCCCGATTGTAACTGAGTGGGATTGCCATTAATCACAATTTGCTGCTGATCCAGAACAATCTCAGCGGGATACCGGAAATATTGGTAAATTTCATCCGGCTCTAAAGCATCAGGGCTGATCCGGATCAATTCCCCTTTGACATCCCCAAATTCACTATAGGGGAAGGAATCAATCCGAACATCCACATCCTGACCCACACTGACAAAACCAATATCTCGGTTCGTAATAAAGACCCGAGCCACCAGCTTGCCATCATCGGGCACAATTTTCAAAATCGGTTCACTCGTATTGGCCACAAAGCCTGGCCCGGTGGGCTGTAAATCAAAAATCTTGCCACTCACCGGAGCGGTCAACACTTGATATTGAAGGGTCTGCTCCGTTTGGCTCAACTGACTACGAATTTCGTCGATCTGTTTCTGATTTTCGACAATCAATTTGTTGAGTTGACTATCAATTTCTGCAATCCGTTTATCATTGTCAGCAATGCGTTGATAGAGATCATCGTTGGAAACGGCGATCGTATTTTGTAACTGTTCCTTTGCCTGTTGAATATCGAGCAATAACCGCTGTTCTTCTTCGAGTAAGCGATCAATTTCTGACTCTAGGGTTTGGACTTCCTGTTGTTGCCTTAAGAATTGAACCCGTGCCAAGCCTCCCTCTTCCATCAACGGCGTAATATCATCTAAAATGGCTTGGTTAGTGGCGAGGTTATTGCGGTTGCTCTCTAGTTGTACTCGAACTTGACTTAACTGGCGTTCTAATTGTTGAACCTCCAATTCCGCCGCTGCAACCCGTGAATTTTTTTCGGCTTGGGCTGCCCGTAAACGTTGTAATTGGGCTGCATCTAAACCGACACTACTGGATCCTAGTTGGGCACGAAAATATTCATTTTCAGAAACCAGTGCCGCACGATTTTCGGTCAAATAAAATAATTCATCCGGTACACCACTGGGCACCGTATAGGCTCGGGAAACCGTACCCGCATTGTTCATTTGGCTACGATAAAAAGCGGTCTCTGCCTCTAGACTGGCCAAAATCTGTCGGAGAGAAGCATCCTGGGCTTGGGATGTGGTTTGATCAAATCGAATCAGTTCTTGCCCCACTTGAACCGTGTCTCCTTCCTCCACTTTTAGCTCAGAAACTACCCCCGCAACGGGGGCTTGAACTTCTTTAACCGCCGCTTTCGGTTCTAACTTGCCCTGAGCAGGAATCGCTTCTTCCACTTTGGCAATGCAAGCCCAGGCAATGGTAAAAGAGCTAATCCCCACGATCGCCCAGACGACAAAGCGGGAAGCCCAGGGAGATTGCCGTAAAATGACCGGCTGCTCAAACGCGAGGGGAGCCGGTTGATAGACAGCCATGCGATTTTCGGCTTGACCAGGGGTTTGGGTAACCAGGGCCCCCCCGTTGTTGCCATTGCCATTGCCGTTGGATCCGGAGGATTGAGTCATGAGTTTAAGAAAGAATCAACATTAAAAGCCAAGCGGTTCGCCAGAGGCATTATAAACCCATTTGTTGGCAGGGCCAGATGGCTCAATATTATGAATTGTTTTAATGGCCTAGGGTAGCAGAAGCGATGGCGCTGAAATCTGTAGCAATTCTGGAAACCGGGAGGAACCCCCTTGAATCTCCCAGGATGGTCAGCGGGCCAAGGCTGGAGAATGTTAAGCTTTTTTCATGTTCAAGGAAAAGCCTGGCGGTGAGATGGCTTTCCACTCAAAGCGAAAAGATTTAATGGAATACTCCGCGCCGCACTCTTCCGCCTTAAGGTGGTCGCCTGTGAGATAATACAAGGGTGAGGATTTCCATGAGGTTTACCCCTTCACCGGGGATCTCTTCCTCCTCTTGCGACTTGGCACCCTTAATCCCTGAATTCAGGTGCCCTACTCTTTTTTTTACCCTTTAGGTTCTATTCAACTCTCCATGAGCTATACCGTTGAAATTCAGCATCAAGGCAAAACCCATACCCTTCAAGTTCCCGAAGATCAAACGATTTTAGCGGTTGCCCAAACCGCAGGGATTGACCTTCCCAGTTCCTGCAATGCGGGGGTCTGTACCACCTGTGCTGCCCAAGTCCTGGAAGGGAAGGTGGATCAAAGTGAAGGTATGGGAGTGAGTCCAGATTTACAAGCTCAAGGTTATGTGTTGCTGTGCGTTGCCTATCCTCGATCGAACCTGAAAATTGAAACGGGGAAAGAGGATACGGTCTATCAGTTACAATTTGGACAGACCTAACGTGAGAGTTTAGGTCTTAGGTTTGAGTTCAGTTGTAATCCCGGATAGGAGATGGTCTTGGGAGATGTTCATGTCAAAACTCAAAACTGTATGCCATGAGGAAAGGTTATGACTCCCTCCACTCAGTCAGCCTCTATTCAGTCCAATTTAGTGATTCTGGAACTTCCCCTTGAAGATTCCCCTCACCAAATGGAGGAGACTATCCGCCTTGCCCTTGCGCAATGGGGAGATCCGCTCCGCTGGGCCGTAATGGCGGTGGATGTTGCCAATCAAATTGTTCGGGTAGAAGCGATCGTGACGCAACAATTAGTTCAGGATACTCGCCCATAACACCTGCCCGTAATCTCCGCCCATGAGCCAGTCCCTGTGCCAGTTTCCCTGTGCCAGTCCCTATACCGTTGCCTTGCTGATTCCAACAGGTATTGGCTGCGCCATTGGTGGTTATGCGGGGGATGCCCTCCCCCTCGCCCGGGTGATCAGTCGGGCAGTGGATTGTTTAATTACCCACCCTAATGTGTTGAATGGGGCCCAGTTGTATTGGCCCCTAGAGAATGCCCTTTATGTGGAAGGATATGCCCTCGATCGTTTTGCGGCGGGAGTTTGGGGCTTAACCCCCGTCGGGACGAATCGGGTGGGACTCATTTTAGATGCCGGTATTGAACCGGATTTACGACTGCGACAGATTCAGGCGGCGGAGGCGGTGCGGGCCACCTTAGGACTAACCCTCGCTGGCTATACCGTTACCGATCGTCCCCTGAATGTTTCTCTCCAACAATCGGATACGGGGGCCAGTTGGGGCCAGGTGGAACACCTAGACAGTCTACTCCGCGCCGCCCAGGTTTTATTAAGCCGAGGTCAGGCGGAAGCGATCGCCGTAGTGGCGCGGTTTCCCGATGATCCCGACAGTGACGCACTGCAGGCCTATCGGCAGGGTCAGGGGGTGGATGGTTTGGCCGGAGCAGAAGCGGTCATCAGCCATGCGATCGTTCGAGAATTTCAAGTCCCCTGTGCCCACGCTCCCGCACTCCAGCCCTTACCCTTAGATCCTACGATCTCCCCCCGATCGGCAGCGGAAGAATTGGGCTATACTTTTTTGCCCTGTGTCTTGGTGGGGCTCAGTCGGGCTCCCCAGTACCAATCCCTAGACAAAGGGGCGAGTTATAACGGCCTTACTAGCGAAGATGTGAATCTGGTCATTACCCCTGCCTCCGCCTGTGGGGGAGCAGCGGTACTCCATTGGGCCGCCCAGGGCAAAACCATTCTCGCGGTGGCGGAAAATACCACGACCCTTTCCGTCTTTCCCGAATTGTTGGGCATTCAGGCCATTCCGGTGCCATCTTACTTAGAAGCGGTGGGCTATATCCTCAGTCAGCGGGCAGGGGTAGATCCCCAACTGTTGCGATCGTCTTTTCCCCCGTTGGGTGAGATTTATTGAATAAAAACGGTTACCAACTTAAGGCGGAAGAGTGCGGCGCGGAGCGCCGCACTCTTCCATTAAAATTTTACGCTTTCAGTGGAAAGCCATAAAAACAGAAGCACCTTGATAAAAAATAAAGCTACAAAGCCAGGCCAAAACTAGAGAAAAGACTAGGGTAAACCCCGTAAACTTCCAAGATTTAGACTCATTAAAAGTAGTGACAAAAGTGGTTAAGCAAGGGGTATAGAGGAGGCAAAAAATACAAAAACTATAGGCTTGAGTCCAGGTTAAACTGCTACTGAGTTGCTGGCTAATCAGGTCTGTATTGAGGGCATAAATGACGGAAAGAGACCCTAAGACCACTTCCTTGGCGACAATGCCAAACATTAAGGCAAGGGTCAAATAGGGATCAATGCCAATGGGGCGCATTATGGGCTGGAGAAAGAGGCCAATTTGTCCACCGATCGTCTCTAAGCCGGTGCTGCCCACGGGAATATTGGTAATAATCCAAATGGTGATACAGCCTAGGGCAATAAAGGTAGAGGCTCGGGTTAAAAAGATACGCACTTCACCCCATCCCCGCAGCAACACCTGGCGTAGGGTGGGCAACCGGTAGGGGGGTAATTCTAAAACAAAGGGTTCATCATTTTTAAACACGCCTTGGAAGCAAAAGGCGGTAAAAATAGCAGCGGCAAAACTGAGTAAATATAACGAGAATAAAGCGATCGCGCCCTGAGAGGTGGGAAAAACCGCCGCCAGGATAAAGACAAAGACCTGTAAACGGGCAGAGCAAAGGGAAAAAGGAATGATTAACATTGTCAGCCAACGCAAGGACTGGGAACGCATCACCCGAGTTCCCATTAAGGCGGGCACATTGCAGCCAAAGCCCATCATTTGCATGACAAAACTGCGGCCGTCCAGACCTAAGCGAGCCATCAAGGCATCCATTAAATAGGCCGATCGGGATAGATAACCACTGTCTTCTAACACCGACATGGCCATGAAAAATAACACTAACAAGGGGACAAAAGAAGCGATCGTTGCCAAACTGCCCCAGAGCCCATGGAGAATGAAACTTTGTAAGAGAGGAGGTAAGGGGGACACCAATGGCTCAAGTACCGTTGCCTGTAACCCAGTGGTGATCTGATCCATGAGATCCTGAGAGGGTAGTCCCACTTGCCAAATGAGCCAAAACACCGCAAACATTCCGGCAAAGAACAGGGGTAAACCCCAGATCGGATGGAGCAGGACGGCATCCAGGTGTTGAGTAATGGTGATCGCGGTTTGTGAGGGCATGGACACGGCCCCCTGTAGCAGGGGCTCGATCGTGTCCGCTTCAATGTCTGGTAAGACGATCGTCCCTAAACCCAGGGCGGGGGGAACCGCATTTTCTAGGGCATGGGAAATCATCTGATAGGCGCGAAAATAGCCCCGGCCATACTTGGCACTCATGAGGCTTACGGGCATTGCCAAGCGACAGGCAAGCTCATCCGGCACAATTCTCACCCCGAAGCGTTCCGCCTCATCGGCCATGTTGAGTACAACAACGGAGGGAATCCCTAAGGCTTTCAATTGCAGGGGTAAGCGAATCTGCCGATCGAGTTGGTACGCATTGAGCACCAGCACAGCCAAACTAATCGGAAACTGCTCTAGAAATTGCCGCACCACTTGTTCATCATCGGAAAACCCATTGAGGTCATAAATGCCCGGCAGGTCAACAAATTCCGTAGACTCCCCATTAATCTTGACCTCCGCCTGCAGAAAACTCACGGTAATGCCTGGCCAGTTGCCCACAAAGGCAGAAGCCCCCGTAATCCGATTAAAAAAAGTGGATTTGCCGGTATTGGGCATGCCCAGCAAGGCCACTCTTTTCAACCTATTTTCAGTATTAATCTCCGAATTTTCTGGGTGGCAGAGCATGGCTAGACCTCACGGGGAAGCAAAGCACGGTGAATGGTGAGCGGTGATTGATTTCAATGTTTAGCCTGATCCGCTGCTAGGTAACGAAGCGACTCGCCACAATTCCTAGTCCTGCGAATGAAGATGAGTTAAATGTGGATTAAGATATGCTGCGCTTCTTGACGACGCATCACGAGTTCTGTTGTGGTACCCACGCGGATATGCAGCGGCCCGCCTAACCCTGCTTTGCGTAAAATCTGGATCGGTTTATTGGGAATAATTCCCATTGCTTCTAAGCGGGTAACCAAGCCTTTACCGTGAGCGCCGTGTGTAACGGAATTCACCAGTGCCACCGTTCCTACGGAGAGATTCAACAGATTCATAGTGTCGCCCTTAATGCAAATAATTTTCAATTATTCTAGCAGAGGATCTAGGCTTTCCACTGAAAGCGAAGAAATTTAATGGAAGAGTGGGGCGCTCCGCGCCGCACTCTTCCGCCTTAAGTTGCTAGCCCAGATCTGGGACGATCGTGCAAGAGACTCGCGACAATTTCCGTATACTGGACTGCGTTGTCCTACTCTGACCGATCAAGATCCGAATTTCTGAAGAAATGGGGGAAAAGTGACCGATCGAGAATTTAAGTCAGTAGACCGGGGACATAGCAATGGGTAATGCGTCCTGCACCCCGCAACTGCTGGCCATAGGCCTGACTCACGGGGTCGCTAGAGACCAAAAGGGTATCAATGCCGATGCCGTTGCGTCCTTGGTCTTTGCCCGAACTATGAATATAGTTGCCCTGCCCTAAATACAGCCCCACATGGGTAGCTTTAACTGGGGTGCCAAAGAAAATTAAATCACCTAATCGTAATATAGACAAATCGTCTCGCTGTAGTGGATAGATTAAGGAAAGGGGCAGGGGTTGAGCAAATCCTTCCTGTTGGTAGGCATCGCGGGGAATCCAAATTCCTACGGATTTAAAGGCGGCCTGCATCAGTCCCGAACAATCATAATCCGGTGCGATCGTTCCTCCCCAGAGATAGCAATGGGGTTGAGCCTGAGCCGCTTGGCAAAATTCAATAATGTGGGGAATGCGCTCTTCAATGGTCTGAGCGGACAGGTGCAGGGCTTGGTAAGGCCTGGGGGCTGGGGTTAAGGCAGAACGATCGCGGTGGGGAATCCAACCTTCGTAGTCATCTTCACAGAGATGGAGTTTAAGGGCTTCGGCCTCTTCCGCCACGATCGTTGCCTGCCGTTCTGCCGCAGCCTGGGTAACTAACCCTTGACAGACCGGGGTTTTATAAAGATTCAACGATCGCTGCAGTTGATACTCTGGCAAATGAGAGGTGAGTTGCATGGATGAAGATGATCGGGGTGATCTGGACTTGAATATCCTTCAGCATATCTTGAATTCCCCGATCGTTTGCCTGCTACCGTAGTCCTCAATCAGTGGTCAGAGCTAGGGGCTGTCGTCGCAAGGCTTCTAGACCTAATTGATGACGCGCCCTAGACTGCTGAAACCGTTGTGTGGTGTGCGCCCCTTGGGCGCACACCACAGACCCATCCTGCCGTTTATTCGTTGCCCGTGGCACCAACCCCCCGCACAATCCGAGAGAGTTCCGCCTTTTCATCCACCGATACCCGACTGGGAGAACCACTAATAATCCGCTCGAAGTTCCGGAACGAGTCTTTAATTTCTGGGCCTTGGGCGCTAATGCTAAATTCACGGATGCCTTTATCATGCCAGGAACCCCGCATTTTAAAGACGTTAATCACCCGGGACATTTCGCCTCGAATTTCCACATATTGCAGCAGCAAAATGGTATCGGTAATGGTGGAAATGTGGGAATCGGTAATGGAATTAGATCCCATAAACTGATCCGTGGTATTGGTGAAAAATCCCGTAATTTCTTCCTGTTTGGCATAGCCCGTCACCCCAATGACAAATTGACGGAATGCATTGTTACTCACCCCCCGATTGAGGGCCGATAGGGAATCGATGGCAATGCGGGAGGGCTTAAAGCTGCTGATTTCAGTCTTAATAATTTGCAGATGATCTTCTAACCCTGCGGACTCTGGATAGGCACAAATAATTTTTAAGAGGTTATTGTGCTCCATTTGCTCAAAGTCAATCCCCCACGAGTAGGCATTGCGGAGCAGTTGGGCGCGGGATTCTTCGTAGGCAAATAAAATCGATCGCTCTTGCTTGAGACAGGCATCCTCCAGGAATTTACACACCAACATGGTTTTGCCGGTACCCGTTGCTCCCGTGGCCAAAATAATGGAGTCTTTGAAAAAGCCACCGCCACACATTTCATCCAGGGTTTTAACCCCAGAAGACACCCGTACATTAGACGATCGCTGGGTCAGGCGCATGGCTCCCAAGGGAAAGATGCTAATGCCATCGTTGGTCATGGTGAAGGGATATTCCCCTTTCATGTGGGTGGTGCCGCGCAATTTGAGAATCTCGATCGTGCGTCTGCGCCGCTCCCCTTCCAAGACGTTACGGACAATCACGACGTTATCTGAGACAAATTCTTCCACCCCAAAGCGGGCGATCGGCCCGTACTCTTCCACTCGTTCCGTCGTCATAATAGTGGTTACGCCAATTTGCTTGAGGCGGGCCACGAGGCGGAAAATTTCACGACGCACCACGGAAATCGCATCGTATTGCTGAAACACCGCTGTCATAGAGTCAATGGCCACCCGTTTCGCCTTATATTTGCGAATGGCGTACTGAATCCGCTCAATCAGTGCCGAGAGATCAAAATTGCCTACGACATCTTGCCCCTCTGGATCCGGGGAGGCATCTAAAATGAAGAACTTACCTTCATCAATAAATTGTTGGAGATTCCAGCCAAAGCTTTTGGCGTTTTTGATAATATCCTGAGGGGACTCTTCAAAGGTGACAAAAACCCCCGGATCATCAAAGTAGGTAATACCGTTGTAGAGGAACTGAATAGAGATCAGGGTTTTTCCGGTACCCGATGTTCCACTGAGCAATGTTGTTCGACCCACGGGTAGCCCGCCATGACTAATATCATCCAAGCCTTCAATCATGGTGCGAATCTTAGGTACTCCTAACAAGGAGGCGGTCGTTTGAGAGCCATCATAGGGGTAGCTATACTGATTATTGGTGGGTTGAATCATAAGATTTTACTAAATGGGAGGATAGGTCTACGACTAAACGGTTATTAACATGTTATTGACTGTATCAAAAAATAGGACTATCACCTATCAAGTTTATTCTTCCTCTCGGAGTTCTTCATAGAGTAAATCTAATCCAATGAGAACCCGTTCTCGATCTGAAAGATCTCCAATAATCCGTCGCACGGGAGGCGGTAAGATTTTAGAGAGGGTTGGAGTCGCTAAGATTTTATCTTCTTCTGCCAATTGAGGATTTTTCAACACATCAATTACTTTCAGGGCATAAATACCTTGAAACTCTTGTTCCAAAATATTCTTTAGCGTTTTTAAGGCACGTACAGAATTTGGAGTATTCCCAGCAACATAAAGTTTAAGGACGTAGGTTTTTCTCAAGGGACTCATAAGAAATAGTTTGACGATTTTATAAGGTTACAGAGGAGAGTCCTAGGTTAAAGTTTTCCCTATGGAAATCCTGATCTGGGGAATCAGCCTCTGTCAAGAGACTGCCCACAGTTCAGTTTAGGAGTCTCTAGGAATAGAACGCCGATACAGTTCGCAGAGATGGGCGATCGTGTCAATTAAGGTTAACCGATAGTCCAATAGAATGTCCTCATTGCGATTTTCTAGTTTCAGTTGCTGAGCGAACTCATCCATTAATTCCATATGAATTTCAACAATACGAGTGACGGGAATGTCTGCAAAAAAAGCCAGATTGACAAAATTGTCAACTTGAGTATTGAGATCCTCTAAGGGAGAAAAATATTCTAATACAATTTTACGATAACTCTGTTTCAGATTTTGGCGAAGCTCCTGAGCTGCCTCTGGTGGTAGATTTCTTAAGAACTGCTTAGGATCTCGTTTATAATACACTCCCAAATACCCCAATCGTTCATTAAGCTTGTCGGCAAGTCGTTGTTGCTGTTGACGTAGAATGTTTGAGTCGTGAACTGGACTGAATTTGACCGGCAGAATGGATTTGTGGGTGAGCCCTGAAAGCGGTGACAACTGTAAGAATTGGACGATCGCTTTATCAATAATCGATTCTAAACGAGTCGAAGGGTTGGGATCACCATGGCTAGCACTCATTAAGTGCTGATCTAAAACCTGTACCTCCGCAGGATGATAACGATAGGTAAAATCTCCGGAGATTAGGGTTTGAGGTTCAACGATCGCAGAGGCGGTCACCGGATTTGATTCTAAAGAAAATCTGTTAAGAATCAGGACACCGGGGAACAACATCTTATGATGGTTTAGCTCTTGAATGAGATCGCTCAGCCTAGGACAGTCTTCCAAGATTAAACAATCCGTCTGGTTTTCTCTGGCTTGGAGATGCTTAATTAAATTGTCCTCGGAATCTTGGCTAATCAATGCAAAGCGATCGACCTGTAACGATCGTTGCAAAAAATCAGCGAGGGATTCAGATTTAAGAAACGCACAAACCGAGAGCTGAGAGAACACAACGCTACCCGAACTAAAAGGACAATTTTAAGCTGAAATCCTATTGAGGACTTGGGTGCAGCTTTTATAAAGGGCTAGACTGGTTCCAGGGGTCGAGTTTAGGATTACAAGAGACCCTAGGAGTAGAGAGAAGTTGTCTACGCCCAAACTTTGATCCTGAGTTGCTTCGGGGAAACATCAATGACGTAATAGCGGCTTGGTAGGTTCCACCATTGATCTGTGCCCTTACGCCTTGAATGACCCCCTAAGTCTCTAGAATATTACAGGTTACTTAACAATGTTGTCCTCTCTGTTAAGTAAGTTTAATCATTATCGAAAGTTTATAAAATTTTAATGATCTATCTGGACGGTTAATTTGAGGTCGGTTCCGTTCACGTTTTCCCTGTACTGGAAGAACCGCTATGTCTAATTTGCATTTCCCTCCCTGGATCTGCGCTGTGCCTTTGTGTAGAACAACCCACACCGTAGAAGAAGCTTTAGGGTGCTTACATCAAAGCCATGCTGCGCAACTGGTCTTGACGACGGATCAAGATCATGCCTTTGCGATCGTCTACCTCAAGGATTTGTTATGGGGGCTTGCGTCCCGTACTCTGCGCCTGGAACAAACCTTGGGGGCAGTTCCCCTACATCATCCGTTGTGTCTCTTATTATTAGCCGATCATTCTCCTCAGGCGGCTTGGTGGAGTGTCTGGAAGCGTTTAGGACATCCCGATCGTCAAATCCCGGCGTTGGAATATGGGTTTATTAACCTGGAGGGGGACTTTTTAGGCTTATTGGATTATGGCGAGTTTTTGGATCGACTGGTGGAATACTGCCCCGGCAATTCCCTGAAACCGCTTCCCCAGACTCTGCCTCAGGATCGGGGGGATGCGCTGCCACCGTCTCCGCCGGCTTCCCTTTTAGAGCAGAGTCTACAGCATCAGATTGCCGAGGTGTTTTTGACTCATGTTCCCGGTCTCCTCGCAGAAAATCACCAACTCCATCTGGAGAATCAATACAAAACCATTTTGCTCGATCGCCTAGGTCATGATCTTAAAACCCCCGTCACCTCCATTATCGGCTTAGCCACCTTACTCAAAGAACAGAGTGCTAATCCTTCCCCCTCAACGGCTGCCCCCTTAGAAACACTGCTGCAACGCATGAGCCGCCAGGGATACTACGGGCAGGTGATTTATCAAAATAGTCGTTACCTGATGTCTTTAGTGAACCGGCTCATGGAGTTGGCTCGTCTGGAAACCCAACAGAAGGTGCCCCAGCCTCACGCTGTGTCCTTACAACCCCTTCTCCAGACTTGCTGGAATCAGGCTCAGGAAGAAGTGGCGTTACGAGCGCCACCTCAGTCCCAAGAGTCTTCCCCCTGTCCTGAGGTTGATGCTGCCCTACAGATTTGGGGCGATCGGGAGTCTAGTGAATTGCTCCTCACCCTCTTCTTAGCCCACGGGTTGGAAAGCCAAACCGCAGGGCAAACTCTGTCCCTTCGGGCCTTGGCTTGGGGCGCTGCATTGCCTGGCAGGGCACCTTGGTTGATTTTGACCTTAGACTGGGTTGCCCCAGAGCAGGGCAAATTCGATGACCCTGGCGCAGCGACTCTACCGTTTTCTGATCCCAACGTCCTAGAACCCCTAGATCTGTGGATTGCCCGTAGGTTTGCCCAATGGCAAGGGGGCGATCTCAACTATTTGGGCAATCATTTGGATTTGCTTTTACCCCAAACGCCCCTATCCCTGGAAACCCCCACTACGACTTCCTTAGATCCTACCTTTGTCTTGGTGGGCTTAAGCAATCCCCAGGATTGGTTAACGATTGATCCGTTGACGGTCTTGAAGACGGATTTACAGCGGGCGGGTATTTTTATGCTTTTTGCCACTGATCCCGATGAACTGATTCGCAAATTGCAGCGATTTCGCCCTAGGATGCTGCTGCTGGATGAGGCGTGGACTACAGGGTGGGAAACGTTATCCCTCTATGAGACTTTAACGGGGCTGGACGCACTGGAAATTTTCGGTATTACCTTACAATTGGTGTCCGAACATCCTCCGGTGCGGGAGATCTTGCCCTTAATAGACTCTTTTCAACTGCCTCAGGACTTTCAACGCTTACGAGATTGTCTCTGGGGACAAAAACCGACTCTCCCCCCGTTTCCCTTTGGGGCACCTCCCGCCACCTTTTTATGGTTGGGGCAATCGGGTCAGGAGGAACAATTTTCGAGCCTTTTCCCTGGATGTCAGATTCTCGAAGCAGAGGATGTGGAGCAAGCAGAGCTTTTAGTGCAAATTTGGAATATTGAAGCGATCGTGATCCATCCTGCTGAGGCCAAGGATGAGGAGCAGACCTTGAGTAATATTCGTCAGTCTTCCCTGTTATCCCCGCTGCGTTTGATTTCGATCTGATGGGGATGCCTAGGCGAGAACCACAGTAAACGGCGGATTTAACCAGATTGAGAGTTGCGGGCTAGCCACGCTTCATATAAATCAGGCCGACGTTGTTGGGTGCGTTCCACTTGTTGTTGATGTCGCCAGGCTGCGATCGCTTCATGGTTTCCCGATCGCAGCACAGCGGGCACTTCCCAGCCTCGAAAGTTGGCGGGACGGGTGTAGTGGGGATAGTCCAGCAGGCCATCTTCAAAGCTTTCTGCTTTTAAGGATTCTTCTTTGCCCACGGTTCCCGGCCGCAGACGAATGACACCGTTCATGAGGGCAAGGGCAGGAATTTCGCCACAGGTGAGGACAAAATCCCCGAGAGAGACTTCCCGGGTGACGAGATAACTAATGCGTTCATCCACGCCTTCGTAGTGGCCACAAATCAGGATTAATTGATCATAGTTTTGGCTCAAGTCCACCAATAAGCGTTGCTCCATCGGCTGTCCCTGAGGGGTGAGGAGAATAATCTCGCGGCGGGGTAAAACCGGCAATGCCTCGATCGCAGCAAAGAGGGGATCGGGTTTAATGACCATGCCGACACCACCACCGTAGGGTTCATCGTCCACCTTGTGATGCCTATCCTGGGTAAAATCCCGAGGGTTCGTTAACTGTACCGCTGCAATATTCCGAGCTAAGGCTTTGCCCAACAACCCCGATCGCAAGGGACTGTCAAAAAAGTCGGGAAAGAGGGTAATGACATCGAGTCGGAGGGGAGCAGTCATGGAAGGTTTTGTCTTGGTGATGTAGGGCAGTACGAGGGTTTACCGTTCCCCTTGGAAAACACAGACCGCTGGCCCAGTCATATAGAGATGATTATTCTCGCTAGACCATTCAATGTCTAAACAGCCCCCCGGTAGTTCCAGAGTTGCCTTCCGATCGCTTCGTCCCGTGAGGACTGCGGCGACGAGGGAGGCACAGGCTCCGGTGCCGCAGGCCAGGGTAATACCAGCCCCCCGTTCCCAAACCCGCATTTTCAGGTAATTTGAGCGAACCACTTGGATGAATTCAGTATTGGTGCGCTGGGGAAAGGCCGGATGATGTTCAAATTCTGGGCCAATCTGGGCCAAGGCGATCGTTTCCACGTCTTCCACAAAGGTAATGCAGTGAGGATTGCCCATACTCACGGTGGTCACTTCCCAGTCTCGATCGCCAACCCGTAAGGATACATTCACTACCTTATCCTCTGCTGGGGCTAGGGTGGTGGGAATTTCTCCAGCGGTTAAACGGGGCTCTCCCATATCGACGGTCACTTGTCCTGTGGCCTGAACCGTGGGAACGATCGTGCCCGCTAAGGTGTGAATACGATAGACGGTTTCGGTTTTGCCTTCCAAGTCCGCCAGAAACCGAGCCAGGCAGCGGATCCCATTGCCACACATCTCGGGTTCCGAACCATCGGAATTAAAAATGCGCATTCCATAATGGTTTTCCCCGTCTCCTGGCAGCGCAAAAATCACGCCATCGGCCCCCACCCCAAAATGACGATCGCACCACTCAATGGCTTCTGTGGGGGTCAGCAAGGGGGTGGTCTGCTGACGATTATCAATCAAAATAAAATCGTTCCCCAGACCGTGAAATTTATGAAAACGGAGAGCCATAGGTTGAGTGGTAGGTTTTGAGTGCTAAGTTTTGAGTGTTGAGTTATGAATGCTAAGTTTGACTAAGGGGCTACCCACTTAAGGCGGAAGGCATCCTCAAATTTCAAATCATCTTACCATTAACTTCAAACCCCTGAGCTTGGGGCACCTCGAAAACGTTCAAACTTTTCTGAAGCTAACTGGGTTGATGCCAGCGATCGAGAATATCATGCACCAGAAGTTCTTCAATCCATACTTTGCTGACCACGGCGAGGGGCAGTGCCAAAATTAAACCAATAAGGCCAAAGACCGTTGCAAAGAAAATCTGAGCCATGAGGGTAAGCGCCGGTAATAAGGAAACCTGCCGGGCCATAATGGTGGGGGTTACCCCATAAGTTTCAACATTTTGAATGATAAAATAAGCCACAATAATCCATAAAATAGTCCAGGATGGGTTTTGCAGAGCGATCGAGAGGGGAAAAACCACACTGAGGGCGGGGCCAATATTGGGAATAAAGTTCAAGAGTCCAGCTAATAAGGCATGGGCAAAGGCAAATTTAACGCCTAAGAGTGCTAAAGCTGCCCCACTGGAAATTCCTACAAATAAAGAACTCACGAAAATACCCGCAAACCAGTTACAAAGCGATTCTTCACAGGCAGTTAAAATTTCATCTCCTCGTCTGCGATAAAAGGAGGGAAACAGTAACAGGGCTGAGGAT
>JBEAPM010000516.1:0-3151 GCA_041164445.1 Cyanobacteriota bacterium | reverse complement strand
GATCGTTTCTCAATGAAGAGTTTACGGTCACCGCCCTAGAAGATCAGCTTCAGCAAGCGGTTCGTGCTTACCAGCCCTTTAATGTTGTTCATTTGGCTACCCATGCCAGTTTCAATCCCGGCACGCCGGATCAGTCTTATATCCAGTTTTGGGATCGTCCCTTACGGTTGGATGAAATCTCTGAAATCCCCTGGAATCGTCCACCCCTGGAATTGCTGGTGCTGAGTGCCTGTGAAACGGCGGTAGGTAATGGGGATGCGGAACTCGGGTTTGCTGGATTAGCGCTAAATGCGGGGGTTAAGTCTGCTCTGGCGAGTTTGTGGTCGGTCAGTGATGCGGGAACGTTGGTGTTGATGAGTGAGTTTTACCAACAGCTTAACCACAGCACTACGAAGGCAGAAGCCCTGCGCCAGGCTCAACTCAAGTTATTACGTAAAGAGGTGCAAATCCAAAGCGATCGTTTGGTGCTTTCCCGAGGCTCAATGCCGGTACCGGCCAATCTCAATGTAGAAGCCCAAGCAGAGTTCTCCCATCCCTTCTTCTGGGCAGGTTTTACCCTAATCAGCAGCCCTTGGTAAAGGGAGTCACCTGCGCCGAACCTGCTGGGCACCTCGCAAAAGTCCCTGCAAAAATCTCTGCAAAAGTTTGCCCAGTTTGCCCTAAAATCCAGGTTCCGAGGTGCCTTATGCCATTCTCAACCAGCCAAACACTTGCTCCGCCGTTAGGGTTAGCTCTACACCGGACAACACCGGTAGTCTCTGTTCTCCCTGGCACAAGCGAGGGGGTCGCTGAGGCTGAAACGTCAAAATGCTGAGGTCGTCCGGATCAATTAACCAGCCCAAGACACTCCCCTGTTCAAGGCAATGGAGAATGTTGCCGATCACTTTATTGGAGCGTTGCTCTGGTGAAAGAATCTCGATCGTCCAATCGGGAGGTTGCTCAAAGTTGTCGGGAACGTCTCCTGACGAAGTGAAGGGAATGTGGCTCCATTGAAAAACAGCAATATCAGGGACGATCGATCGGTCTCCGAAACTACATCTTAGTTCTGGAAAGGCATAGGCCATTCTTGCTGCTTCTGCCACTGAATTAATGGCAGTGCAGAGCTGAGCTTGCAGGCGGCTATGTCGTCCCTTGGGCATTGGTTTTGGGAGGATTTCTCCGTTGATATATTCGCAAGCCGGCTTCGTTTCCGGTTGTGCTAAAAACTGCTCTAAGCTTAAACCTCGGGGTCGGGCTTGTACCATAGGGGAGATCCATCGGTAAGATACTTAAGCGTAACTTTAAAGACGATCGCTTTATTCCTTCAATTATGACGTTGAAAAACCTGATGACTACAATTTTTCGCTGGCTGGGTACAAGTGTAGGGCTGTTGGCCTGCCTAGGGATTTTGGCCGCCTGCTCCTCCCAGGCCGTCGATACCCCTACCGCTGATACTGGAGCCCCAGCAGAGACGGCGGAGACCGCTGCCGCGCCTGCTACCCCAGAAGCCATTGCCCAGACCGATCCGACCGCTCAAAATAACTATGAAAATTTGCCTCGCCTCAAAGGTGAAGCGATCGTTGAAATGCTGGTCAATGGTCAAGTGGTTACCATGACCTTAATGGGAGAAGATGCACCGATAACAGCAGGAAACTTTGTGGATTTAGTGTCCCAGCAATTTTATGACGGTCTTCCCTTTCACCGCGTGGTACGGGATCCCCAGCCCTTTGTGGTTCAAGGGGGAGATCCCCAAGGTCGGGATCCCAACTTTCCCGCAGCTCGGCTAGGGACTGGGGGCTATGTTGATCCGGCCACGGGAGCAGAGCGAAACATTCCCCTGGAGATTTTGCCCGCAGACGCTGAGACGATTCTCTATGGGCAAACCTTTAAGATGGCGAATCTGAGCAACGCGGTGCCCAAACTGAATCACATCCGGGGAGCCGTGGCCATGGCCCGATCGCAATTTCCCAATTCTGCGTCTTCTCAGTTTTATATTGCCTTAGCAGATCTCAGCTTTTTGGATGGGGATTATGCCGTTTTTGGCTATGTTACCGAAGGAATGGAGGTGGTGGATCAAATCCAACAGGGCGATCGCATTGAGTCGATAACAGTGATCTCTGGTCTAGAAAACCTAGAGAAACCGAACTCTGAAACGAGTGAATAGAGCAGCACCTCGATTCATAGTGGCGGGTGGCCAAGCCCCTCGCCACCATCCCGATGAGCGCTTATTTTTTGGCAACAGTGAACCGAAATCTTCAATTGGAGCGCCTCAATCGCTCCTTCTCTCTACCCTGTTCCTGCTGGAGGGGATGTCCGAGAGTGCCCGAAATGCCGTATCGTATTGAATGGCTTTGTAGTGGTGGGGCAATCGGCAATTATGGCATACCAGCGCATACTCTTAAAGTTAAGTGGTGAGGCCCTCATGGGCGATCAAGCCTATGGGATTGAACCTCAGGTGATTCAGAAAGTTGCCCAAGAAATTTCCAGCTTGATTCAACTGGGCTTAGAAGTTGCGATCGTGGTGGGGGGGGGTAACATCTTTCGCGGCATGAAAGGAGCCTCCACCGGCATGGATCGGGCTACAGCGGATTATGTGGGAATGCTGGCTACAGTTATGAATGCCATTAGTCTACAGGATGCCTTAGAAAAGATTGATATTCCCACCCGAGTCCAAACGGCGATCGCAATGCAGGAGGTCGCAGAACCCTATATTCGCCGACGGGCAATTCGGCATTTAGAAAAAGGTCGGGTCGTTATTTTTGCCGCCGGTTCCGGAAACCCCTTCTTTACTACGGATACCACCGCTGCCTTACGGGCTGCAGAAATCAATGCGGATGTTGTTTTTAAGGCAACCAAGGTAGATGGGGTGTATGATTGTGATCCAGCCAAAAATCCCCAAGCTAAGCGCTACAATACCTTGCCCTATAGCTACGTGCTGAGCCATGAGTTGGCTGTAATGGACAGTACCGCCATTGCACTGTGCAAGGACAACCATATCCCCATCGTGATTTTTAACCTCTTTGGGGATGGCAACATCAAGCGTGCCGCAATGGGAGAAACAATTGGAACGACCGTGGGAGGTTTCTGTGAAGTTAGCTGAAGTTGAATCGCAAATGCAAAAGTCTGTCGAGGCCACTCAGCGGGCTTTTAACACTATTCGGACTGGCCGTGC
>JBEAPM010000515.1:0-3313 GCA_041164445.1 Cyanobacteriota bacterium | reverse complement strand
GACAGGATTCTCAATAAGTAAGGCTATTGCGAATACTTGACGAAGAATGTACATCTCAGCGATCGTTATTAAAATATATTCTCAATTAAATCCTAACCTGCGGAATGTAGGGCCCAAACATACTGACGGAGTAAGAGGGCCGTAATAATCTTCATTTCCATTTGGGCAAAGGCCATACCCAGACAAATGCGGGGCCCACCCCCAAAGGTCACCATGCTAAAGTCCGTCCGCTTCTGTTCAGCCCGATCGGGACTGAAGCGATCGGGATCAAACTGGGTGGGATGCTCAAAATAGCGATCGTCATGTTTAGACGCATCAATACGGTAAACCACTAACCATCCCGCCGGAACCCGATAGCCATTGAACTCAAAGGCTTTGACCACTCCCCGGAATCCACCACTGACCGGCGGATAGAGGCGTTCCACTTCTTTCAAAACCTGATCCAAGTAGGGCATTTGTTTTAATTGTTCTAGACTCAATGCTCCCTCTTGACTGAGATCCTTTTGCTCCTGGCGGGCACGGTGAAGAATGTCTGGATGTTGGGCTAAAGCCATGACCAGAGAGGTCATCATCGAGGTGGTGGTTTCATGACCCGCAAAAAGCATCAATAGGGCTTGGACTTTGAGTTCCTGCAACGTGAGACGATCGCCCTCTTCATCCTCCGCCTGCACCAGTAACCCCAGAGCATCCTGGGTGGGATGTTGAAACCGATCTTCAATGACCTGTTCTAAATGATTGAGGAGTGCATCCCTCGCCTTCAGTGCCTTGCCATAGGGAGTCCAGGACATCCGTAGGGGCGAAGCATTTGCGTCAAGATTTTTGATATTTCCAGGGGATTCCGGTGCAAATGCTTCGCCCGTACCCAATAAATGATCGCCCCCACGATCGCCCATACCGATGATCAAAATGCCGTGAAAATGATTGGGCATCACCACAACCTCAGGATTCTCCCTCTGTATCCTCTCTACCGTCGGTCAAAGGGAGAGCGTCAATATGGCATACTAAGGAGGTTGTTTCCCCTTCCCTGAGCATGGTCGGATTCGGTCCCATTGGACTGCTCTTTACAGCATTTTGGCTCTGGATGATTTACGACTGCGTGCAGCACGAACGCGATCGTACTTGGTTGTGGCTGTTGATTTTTCTCAACGTCATGGGGGCAGCGCTCTATTTTGTTGCCCGCTATTGGCCCCGGACTCAGGGCGGCCGAGGGGGTGGATTGTTTGGCGGTAACCGTCTCCGAGATCAACTCTGGCAGGCGGAAGCGGAGGCGAAAAATATTGGTAAAGCCCATCAGTTTATTAAGCTAGGGGATATTCTTGCCCAAATGAACGATCGGGAACGGGCTGCCACTGCCTATACCCAAGCCCTGGAAAAAGAACCTCGCAATGCCAAGGCCCTGTGGGGAGCGGCCTCCATTGCCCTACAAACTCAGGATTGGGCTACGGCGCGAGAGCATTTAGCGGTTTTAGTACAGGTAGAGCCGGATTTCCTCTATGGCGATGCCTCTGTTACCTATGCCCAAGTTCTGGCCAACCAGGAACAATGGGATCAAGCGATCGAGCATCTCCAGGAGCATTTCAAACGCTGGAGCCATCCCGAAGCTTATCTCATTCTGGCTCAAGTCCATCAGAAACAGGGCGATCGAGAGGCGGCCAAGGAAGCGATCGAGACCATGATCGTTAAAGTTAAGAGTTCTCCCCCGTACCATTACCGCAAAAATCAACGGTATGTGAAACAAGGAGAGAAGTTGTTAAGAACGCTGTAGAATTAAGGACGAACTTAAGAGAACACCCCCAATATGCATATACTGGCGCTTGTTCCTGGCGGCATCGGCAATCAAATCTTATTCTTTCCAACCTTGGAAACCTTAAAGCAGACCTACCCCGAGGCTGCCATCGATGTCATCACAGAACCTTCTACGGTTGGGATTTATCGCATTTATCCTCAAGTGCGTCGGGCCATTCCCTTTGACTTTAACGATCGTAATAGCCTCGCAGACTGGAGCAACCTGTTGGGGGTGATCCGCGAACAGGAATATGAAATTGTTCTCAGCGCTCAACCGGGCTGGGATATTGGCCTGTTGCTCTGGTTATCCGGTATTCCTAACCGTGTGGGCTATGCTCAATCGGGCAATTTGTTTTTAAGTGCAGCAATTACAGAGCCCTCCACACCCTATCGGGCAGAGCGCTATCACGCCCTAACCCAAGGTCTAGGGCTAACGACCCCCTGTCCCACTCCTCGGCTGAGGATACCGCGCAAAGATTTGGAATGGGGCGAAGCAGAGCAAAAGCGCCTCGGTGCAACAGAGAGTGGGTATTTCTTGATCTATCCCCAGGATGATCCAGATCCCTATCCGGCCCAAAATTGGCAAATTTTGGTGCAAAAGTTGCAAGAACATCAACCCGATTTGCCCGTTTGGGTTGTCCAAACTGCGACGGGCCTCGAGGTCATGGCCCAACTCACCCAAGCCGGACTCTCCTGTGGTGTGGTTTCCCCCGAACAAATTGGTCAGTTAGTGGCTTTGATTGCAGGGGCCAGTCTGTTGATCTGTCCGGAAGGGGATGTGTTACAACTCGCGGTAGCGGTACAAACTTCCACCTTGGCCTTGTTAGGGCGGAGTAATCCCGATCAGGTTTTACCCCCTGGAGACACCGTTATTAGCTTGCAATCCTCCACGGGGCGCTTGGTGGATATTACGCCCCAGCAAATTTTGGAAACCATTTTTGAGCAACGTTAGGAGATTATGGCGGCTGCCATTGCTCCCGCACGCGGAGAACCCGGCTACTTGGGCTTCTGGTCTAGTCTTGCACAGGAGCAGGCGGGACAGACTGATGGGCTGACGGGAACTCCCTTAGGGTTCTAGGCTTCAAAGGGTTCAGAGCGGGCACCTCGAAAAATCCAAAACTGATTCCTATTGCTACGCATTTCTACGCAGTTATAGGGATGGTGGAGGGTGGCAAAACCCTTGATCACTATTCATTGCGGTTCATTGAGGTGCCGATCGGCTGCTTCAATTTCCTGCCGATGCTTTCCACTGAAAGCGAAAAAAATTAACGGGAGAGTGCGGCGCTTTTCCGCCTCAAGTTGGTCGGCTAAAATTAAGATCAGGAAACTTATTTGAGGGACGATCGTTTTTAAACATCGTGACCTAAAATTGGGTAACTGGAGCAGTCTGTCCTGCTTTCTCCCCCTTCATTTGCGCATCTGGTGTGATCCCTTGGCCTTGTTAAACCCGGACTCTGGCTTACTTGGAAAACTCTGGGATCAGTGGCTATCTCAGGTTAACTGGCATGAGTCTCTGTCGCTGCAACTC
>JBEAPM010000514.1:0-5029 GCA_041164445.1 Cyanobacteriota bacterium | reverse complement strand
TATAGAAGATGAAATTAACGATAACGCAAAACAGTTATTTAATTTGGGAGAATCCCATTATACTTTTGCTAAAAACTTGCCTCATCAACACTGGCGGCAACGAATTTCTAGATTCTATTATGGTGCATACAATATTCGTCGTGCTGTAAATCTTCATGAGAACGGTTCCTTCAGTACTGATGTAGACGATCATAAGAAGACAAGACTTCCAGATGGTTTTAATAATGCCAGCACTTATAGTACTCAGCTAGCGGTCCTGAGTCCTGAGAGAGGATAGGAATTTATCTGATTATGACCATACCGCTTCAGAAACAGATCTCCTATTAACCCAGGCAGAAACGGAAAAGCTAGTTACAGATTTTATTAACGATGCTCGTGCTTATCTGACCAGTAGAGGCATTATTTTATGAGTTTAACTTTATTACAAGAGGAAGAAAAAGCGATCGAAAGAAAGGCCGAGGAGGTTCTGAGCGCCTTCAAAAAAGTCACTCGTTTTTCTAAAATTGATTATGAGATAAAAAATCACTTTGGTGGAGATTATCTCATCATTTACTTAAACAATCCTGTTGATCGGTTTTTCAAGTTACTACAACAAATCCTTCAAGATCTTCCAGAAGATCATCCCTTTAAAGAACGCACAACTATTCTTAAAAAAGATCTTAACCGTCAAGAGAACCGGCTCGAATGGCCAGAAACCCAGCTACTCAGAACAATTATCGCTGAAAGCTTGACCGTAACAGAACATAGCTTTGCTGATGACTTTTTCTCTAGATATATTAAGTCCGTATCTGGTGACGAAGTGCAAATTGTCAGTAAAGGAAATCACATTGTTTATGGAAGGAGGGGCTCTGGCAAGTCAAGTTTGCTGGCTTATTTAATGCATGAGTTAAAACGATCTTCTTGTCCCTATGCCTGGGTTACATTACAAACCTATAGTGGTCGAGAAGATTTAGGTACTATTTTTGAGGTCTTAATTGACATTATCAACCAGTTTAGCAAACGCATTCCTGATCCGGGAGGATTAGAACTATTACTCTCACACCTTGAGGCATTTCTAGATAGATTCGATCACAGTGAAAGCCTTGAAGAACTAAACCGACTCTTACCCCGATTGAGAAGACTTTTAGGGAAAATTGCAGGGGAGAACAATGGTATCTTTATCTTCTTAGATGATATTCACGTTATCTCTATATCTCTACAACCGCTCCTACTAGATAAGCTTTATTCCATTTGTCGAGGCAACCAAATTTTTCTGAAAATATCTGGAATTGAACAATTTGTCAAACTCAGAGATCCTGCATCGCGTCAAGGTCTGGAGACCCCTGGAGATATTCAAGTGATCCGGCTAGACTACAACTTAACCATGCCAGACAAATCAAAACTGCATATTGAAAATATTTTGAATGCCCATGCGAAGTACTGTGGTTTGCAAAGTATTAACTATGTTTGTCGAGACGGTGTACTCGATCGCTTAGTTTGGGTGTCCGCAGGGGTACCCAGAGATGCACTTTACCTATTCTCTCAGGCCATTAGTGAATCTAGTCTTAAAGGTTATAAACAGGTTGCAATCAATAGCTTAAATGTGGCTGCATCGGAAATAACTCAGGAAAAATTGAAGGAGATTAAAGTAGATACATCAGGTACATACGAAGAGTTAAATAAGCTTATCCATAGAATTAAAGAATTTTGCCTAACGGAAAAGAAAACCAATGTTTTTCTTGTGGAAATCCAACCTGATCACCCCATTTTTCACAAAATTGAAGAATTAATAGCCTTGCGCTTTCTTCACATTTTATCTACCGGTTTTACCCCTAAAGAAGTAGGACGTAGATATATAGCCTCTAAAGAAGTAGGACGTAGATATATAGCCTTGATGTTAGATTATGGATTTTACGTGGGTATTCGGACTGCTAAAAGCATGGAATTGTTTTCTAAGGCACCAGAACCCCTACTTGCTAAAGAATTAAGGCAAAAGTGTCCTACTTTTATATTGCCTGGTAGCATGAACGAAATTTAACAATTCCTATCTTCCCCCTTTCCAATGGAGGCTAGCAACTTAAGGCGGAAGAGTGCAGCGCTCCGCCGCACTCTTCCATTCAATTTTTTCGCTTTCAGTGGAAAGCCCCAATGGAGTTAGAGGGGAAGATAGAATTCTAAGATTTTCAATCTACTCAAACTCGGGTAAGCCAATCATGTCAGAGTTTGTCTTGCCCGGTGCCACCATGGGGTAGCAGTTCTCATCCTGACGGACTTTGACATCTAACAAAACGGGGCCGTTGTATTCCAGCATCCGAGCGATCGTGGCGCTGAGATCAATCCGATCTTTCACGATCATACCTTTGACCCCAAAGGATTCCGCCAACTTCACAAAATCTGGCATTCCTTTTTGCATATTAGAAGACGAGTACCGCTCTCCGTAGAAGGCTTCCTGCCACTGACGCACCATCCCCTGCCAGCCGTTATTAATAATCACAATCTTGGCGGCAATGTCGTAGGCGGCCAGGGTGCCCAACTCCTGAATGTTCATGAGAATGCTGGCATCTCCGGCAACGCAAATGACTTGTTCCTCCGGCAGGGCAACTTTAACTCCCATGGCGGCAGGCATCCCAAAGCCCATGGTTCCCAGACCAGCACTGGAAATCCAGCGGCGGGGCCCATTTTTGAGAAACTGCGCAGCCCACATTTGATGCTGTCCCACATCGGTGGTGTAAAAGGCATGGGGGGCTTGACGCTGCAATTCGACAATCACTTCCTGCGGGGAAATGGAGTCAGGGTAGTGGGGCACGACCAAGGGATAACGATCGCGCCAGGTCTGAATTTGGTTGAGCCAAGTTTGGGTTTGTTGAGACGATCGCTGATCCCCCACTTCACGGATACGGCGTAGTAAATCCACTAACACTTGACGCACATCCCCCACGATCGGCACTTGAGGGGCACGATTTTTACCCACTTCTGCGGGGTCAATGTCGATATGAATGACCTGGGCCTTGGAGGCAAACTGATCTAACTTACCCGTTACCCGATCGTCAAAACGAGCCCCCACGGCAATAAGGAGATCACATTCACTAACGGCAAAGTTCGCATAGGCCGTACCATGCATGCCCAACATTCCCACCGAAAGCGCATGGTGTTCATCAAAGCCACCTTTGCCCATGAGAGTGGTGGTCACCGGAATTTGAAAATGCTCTGCCAGTTCTAAAACTTCTGAATGGGCTCCTGCGGCAATTACGCCCCCGCCGATATAGAGCAAAGGACGTTTAGCCTCTTGAATCAATTGCAGGGCCTGATTAATTTGGCGAGGATTCCCCTTCACCGTGGGACGATAGCCCGCTAGCTTAATGGAACCGGGTTCTACAGGAACATAGTCAAATTCTTCAAGCCCCACATCCTTCGGGACATCAATCAGTACTGGCCCGGGGCGACCTGTACTGGCAATGTGGAAAGCTTCCGCCACAATCCTGGCGATGTCCCGGGGATCCCGCGCCACGTAAGAATGCTTGACAATGGGCAGCGTAATACCAAAAATATCCGTTTCCTGAAAGGCATCGGTGCCAATAGACGCACGACCCACTTGCCCCGTAATCACTACCATGGGAATCGAGTCCATCTGAGCCGTTGCAATCCCCGTGACCAGATTGGTGGCACCGGGACCAGAGGTACCAAAACAAACTCCTACTTTTCCCGTCGATCGGGAATAGGCATCGGCGGCATGGGTCGCCCCTTGCTCGTGACGCACGAGGATATGTTGTATATCCCCAGCGGCTTCGGCCCGATACACTTCATCGTAAATGGGCAGGATAGCGCCGCCAGGATAACCAAAAATATGCTTAACACCATGACGCTTAAGGCTGTCGATCAGAGCATAGGCTCCGCTCGCACGCTGCATTTGGACACTTTGGGCTTGCTCAGTGGACTTCATAGCTTAAGAGGAGATCAAGATTGCTGCAAATTCAGTTATCTATGATACTCTTTGCCCTCTGAAAAGTCTGCTCAGAAGATCAATATTTCGTGAAGTTTTGAGACGGGAGCATACCACGCTGGAGTTTTTCCCCTCTTGACAATTCCCCTGCATAAAGGCGAGGGGATTCTTGGATCATTGGGAGTCCTACGACTTTACCCTCACCAAAATTCACTGCGATGTGCCCCACCGCTGTATGCTACGCCCATTGCGAGACAGGTTCCTCCTCCGTAGAGCGAGACTCTGACTGTGCGGCGGATAATGCTAGTCTAACTGAAAAGTCCCCCTAGAAGGGGGAGGCTTGCACCCATTTTTTCGGTCAGGTGACCCCTGCCGCCGCTTCTAAGCAGGGGAATGTATCCCTTGTGAGGTGATGTCTTGTGAACTGATGGGGCACGGCTGAAATCACATCATTTTCATGTTCACGATCGTATCTTTTCATGTCCATAGGTAGCCGTTTAAATAAAGAACCTCAAGCGTCGTTTAGGATGATAGCCGTTGCCGCTTTTAAGGGTTGATCCTGCTCAAAGTGAATCCGTTGGGCAGGAAAATAAATAGTTTGATAGGCCGCGATCGTTTCTGCGGGAGAGAGTCCTTCTTGGGATCGGGCGATCGCTCTGTCTAGAGACGTTTCAAAGCTGCATTCAATCCAAAATGACAGGTCGTAAGTGGACTGAAATTGCCGCTTCAGTAGGTAAATACCTTCCAGCAGAATGACATCAATATCCTCGAATTGATACCGGTGCTTACGATACTCAGAGGCAGTTTCTTCGGCATAATCGGCATCCAAGTGAATCGAACGACGATCGCGCAGGGGCAATACCAGTTGAGTAAACAACTCATCAAACCGAATAGCATGGTGATAGAAATGCGCGGCAGGCTGGATGGTGCTAAATCGTTGAGCCGGTAGATTGAGCCAACCATCAATGTTGATCAGGGCAATGTTCAGGGGCTCTCCTTAATATAATGTGTAATAAAATATTAAGTCTCAAAGCAAGCTAACAACATTAAACGGAGATGGCTAAACTCAGGTAGCCCATAAGATCGTCGCTTAATCAACTTTATTTTAGT
>JBEAPM010000513.1:0-4355 GCA_041164445.1 Cyanobacteriota bacterium | reverse complement strand
CGCTCCAAAGAGCAAAAATAATTTGCGATGGGGATCTATATTGAGTAATGTTTTAATTTTTCTCAGGTCAGGTTCTGTGTAGGTTTGAATTTCAACGGGATCGGCTAAATGAATCAGCTTGTGACTCAATTTTTTAACCTCTTTTGCATAATATTGAACAACAAATTGATCGAGGGAAAAGAGAGCATGAAGCTTGGGATTTGCTAACACACGATCGAGAATAAACCGTTCCCATCGGGTGTTTTGATTTTGGGAATGATGCTGGGCAAAGGTTGCGTAATGAAAAGTTGGTCGAAAATAAATGCCTGAAACGGAACAGACAGGATTTAAACGCAGGGCTAATGGATATTGATAGGTGTCATAGTACATGACTAAGGCATGATCGACTTGCAGGCGCTTAGCATACCGACAGAGGAGAAACCACTCTTGAAAATTGCGTAAATTACGATTGATGCCGTTACTACGAGGTCTAAGACTAGCTTCTTCTCGATCGCTGATGGCAATAAATTGAATCTGATCCGCATTAAGGCTTTGACCATATTCCACAACGTCCCGATGTTCCCTTAAAAATTCATTACACACGAGAACAAAAACTGTTCCAGATGCCCCCAATTGCTGCCAATATTTTAAGAAATATTGGATATAGCCAGGATGATGACCATAAATAGAGAGGTCGAACAGCAATAAACGGGCAGAGGAGTCAGGTTGGGAAGTCATGGGTTTCTCGGATTAGGTCTCAACTTTAGGCGATAGAATCCTTCGCTCATGCTCAGGGTTGTGCTATTTCGCGGGGGTATTTTGAACGGATAAACAAGATTGATACAGGTCAATATAACGGCTAGCTTGCAGATCTAAACTAAAGTCTTTTAATGCTTTTTCCCTAGCCTTGATCGCTAAAGTGTGATAGCGATCGTCATCGCCTAAAACCCAAGTAATGCCCTCCGCTAAACTTTTTGCTGAAAAGGGATCTGCCAGATAACCATTTTCTTGATGGTCAATAATATCGAGTAATCCTGTGGCCCGGAAGGCCACGACCGGGGTACCACAGGCCAAGGCTTCGGAAGCGGTTTGCCCAAAGGCTTCCTGAAGAGAAGGTACCACCATTACATCAGCAGCAGAATAAACTAGGGCAAGGGAAATATCATCTTGAAAGTATCCTAGATAATGGGTCTTGAACTTTGTAGGGGTTGATTCTGCGGCAGGATTATTCCCAAAAATGACTAATTCTAACGAATTACTCCAACCGGATTCTATTAAAGATTGCAGTGCCGGTTCAAGGAGTTGTAAGCCCTTGCGAGGATCGCTGGTGGTTCCTGGTGAGGCACCAAAGAGAACGAGTTTTTGATCGGGAGGAAGGTGTAAGATTTTGCGGGCAAGGGCGCGGTCAATGGGTTGATATTTGCAGAGATCTAAGCCATGGGGAATAACCTGGATCGGACGATCCCTAAATAAGCTGCTGGAGCGGGCACAGTCTGCGAGCCAGGTACTGGGGCTGACGATCGTTAAGTTGAGATTGGCCCAGGCTTTGCGCTTGCGGTGCCAAATTTGATGGGATAAGTCCTTTGGTTGGTTACTCCTCAGTTGTGGGCAATTTCCACACTGTTGGCGATAGCGATCGCAGTCTTCTGTATAGTGACAGCCCCCAGTGAAGGGCCACATATCATGGAGAACCCATACCATCGA
This sequence comes from Cyanobacteriota bacterium, assembly GCA_041164445.1. GTDB lineage: Bacteria > Cyanobacteriota > Cyanobacteriia > Prochlorotrichales > Prochlorotrichaceae > JBEAPM01. The sequence continues at coordinate 2,672 of JBEAPM010000513.1, read as the reverse complement.
AATCTGTTGCAGCGATCCGAGGGTTTCTATCCTCAAATACCCATTACAGACCCAATGTAATTGAAGGATATCAGGATTTAAAGTTTGGATTCGTTTTGCCAAAATGTCGGGAAACCATTGCGGGGAAAATCGGGTCTTGAGCCGTTGGGGATAAGACCGCAGTGGCATATTATTGGCAGGGGGGCCCAATTTAGTGATTAAGCTTTTTTCTGCCCGAACCGTTGCATCTAAGCTATCGCGGGCCCGCACTAGCATTTCTGAAGCCACACCATGGCCCATAAGGCCTCGATGCAGTCGGTAAGCGGCCCGGGCGGCCCCTCCATCTAGATCTGAAGTACTGAGATGCAGAATTTTCATATTTAAGCCCCAAATAAAAGCTTGGATGACCTCGGAATCCGATCGAGAAAAGTGGTGATCATCCAACTTAGGAGTAAAATCAGCACACTAAGCAATAGAAGAGAAAAGGTACTGACCTGATCTATCCAGGTGGGGAATACTCTACCGATGACAATGTAAAAACTCTCTACCAAAATAAGGTGTATGAGATAAATGCCAAAGGCCGCATTCCCTAAAGAACGAATCCAGGACTGATCTGGAATTTTTTCGGATAGGAAAAGTCCCAAGCATAGCGTAATATATCCTCGGAGAATTTCATAAATTGCGGCGGGTAAAAAATGAATTCCAAAACCATTGATGACCAAAAAGGAGACGATCGCTAACCCGAGTGAACTGGCTTTAAATTCAAAAAGCTTTGCATGCAGGCGATGATTTCCCAGGAGCATCGCTATGGTAATATAAGGAAAACATCGAATTAACCAGGCCACTGCCACCAATATTCCCCGTAACAGAACGGTAATAAACGCTGAATTTATACTGCTCAGCGGGAGCAGTTGTTCAAAGGCAATACCTTCACTGTTATTAAAGGTATTACCACTCGCAATTAGCCATTGATATAGTCCCAAACCGACAACAGTGATTGCCCCTAAAAGAGCAGGGCTTAGTTTTTGTTTTGTCAGGTTAATCATTAACCAAACTAACGCTGTTCCGGTCATTAGTAGAGGGATAAAGTAGAGTTGAAAGGCTGCTCCACCGGTCAAGATTAATTGAAAGGGATCCTCAAAGAGTTGTCCTACTTTGTCGAGATCACGATCGATCCCATACTTAGTAACTTTATAGGCAAGATAAATGACCGTCCAGGTACAATAGGGGATTAAAAGACGAAGTAATCTCGATCCTATGGGAAAGGGTTTAGTGAGCTTGTCATATTGTTTTTGGAAATTGAAATAGAAGGCTGTTGCCAAAAAGAACGGCACTGCAAATTTGGAAAACTCTAACAGCCAAGACCAGCCCAAGGGACTAGATTTAATGGGTTCATCCACATGAAGCAAGATAACAGCATACACTGCAAAGCCTCTAAAGAGATCAATTCCATTTAAGCGTGATTTCTGAGACATAGAAGAAATTTAATTCACTGTGATTGAGGCTATTAACGCTACCCTTAGTACTATACTTTCCCTGTGGCAATAATCGCTTATTGAAGCCAAGCGCTTAAATCTCTGTCAATGAGATCCTGAAGTTTTAAGACATCATCTCGATAGAGATTGAGTAGTTCTTGACGAACTTTAGGATCCATTTTGGGCTTATTCAGCATAGCTTTTTCTGCTTTATAGCCCCAGCCTTTGGGTACAAGGGGTTTTAGAACAGATTTAACTTTCTCATTTTTGATGAATCGGTAGAGAAAGTTATTTCTGGGAACGCCTGAAGCTCCTACTTGTTGGGAAGTATCAGGGCTAAAGGTATCATCAACCCCTAGATATTGAAAAATAGTTTTTAGGGTTTTCTGAGAATCTTTTTTTAAGTCGTCATTGAGACAAACGTGAATCTGCTCTTTGGCAAATAACTTATAATAGTAACTCAGTTGTGAGTAGTAAAATCCTAATTGCTTATAAAAGTAAATGGGAGTCCAGTTCTCTTGAATATACTGAGTTTCATTCTTCAGGGCTTCACCAAAATCAGTTAAATGGGGTTGATGATTTTGAATCCCATGTAAGTATTGTCCCGTAAAGGCAGAGAAGGCCCGATCGACGGGATTTCGCAAAATGGCGATAAGCTTGGCTTGGGGAAGATAAAATTTAATTCGATCGGCAGCTTTTGGGGTATGTAAATAGCTGGGTGAAGCTTCTCCGATCGCTTTTTCGGTAGTCACTCCCACAAATAATTTGATATAGCTTTCTAAGTCAGTAATTGCCATAGTATTGATTGGATCCGGAATATTTCCGGTTCGGATAAATTTTAGCTCTTCTCCTTCAAATCCAAAAAAATGAGGCTCTTTGAGAGGACTCATATAAATTTCTGGGTGCTGATTCAAGTAATAATACAAGGAGGTTGTCCCTGCTTTTGCGGCACCAATGATCAGAAAGTTTGGCATTACCATAATTATCACCGTTTTTAAAAATAAAAAACAATAGCACTTTTATTATCTTTGTGCTGACCAGGGCTACTGACTAGGGTGTAATCAAGCTATTCAATACGTGTATTTTGACTACCAACTTCAGGCAGAAGAGTGCAGCATCAAGCACCGCACTGTTCCATTAAATTTTTTCGCTTTCAGTGGAAAGCTTATATTTTTACTTGGCAGGAGACTTAATCATCATCACATTTTTCTGTAATTT
>JBEAPM010000512.1:0-13687 GCA_041164445.1 Cyanobacteriota bacterium | reverse complement strand
TTAGGGAAGCCCTGCTGTTGTAAATTTTCTGCGGTGAAGCGATCGCGGGTAAAAACCTTGAGACACCGAGAGGATTTAAAGTACCATTGCAACAACAAGTCCAGTTGCAAATGATCCTCATAGAGGGCGGATAAACAGGAAATAAAAGAAATAAAAGGACGCTGGGAACCATAGGCAAAAGACTGACCAATGCTATCTCCCGTAGCATGAACTAGGTCGCACTGGGGGGCATAGCGACGCATCGCTTGCCACTGTTGCCAGGTGAGCTGAAGCAAGCCCGCTTGCAGATCTTTGACCAATAGCCAGCGATTCATGTAGGTAAATCCCCCCGAAGGCAGCACTTGGGTCGGGCCAATGAGCGGAATGCCCAAACGTCGATAGGCAGATCCCTCTCCCACGATCGCTAGGGCTGCAATTTCCACCTCCGGGGCAAGTTCCTGCAGGCTTTGAATAATGTGGGCAGAGTGATTATCTTCCCCGTGACCGTTACTAATAAATAAAACGCGCTGACTCATGAAATCTGGGGGATTAGCCAAAGGAAAGTTGTGATTAAGATGCCAACGATTTTAAGCCCATAGGCTACACTAAAAAATGTTCGCCCCGAAAGTGATATTTCCTTCAGACCTTAAGGTGGTTTAGACGCTTCAGTGAGGTGTAGGTCTGAAAGAAGTCGCTTTCTCCCTTCTGCCCACCCATCTGCCCCTGCCGCATGATCAACCAACCTCTGTTTGCCACTGCCTGCAAAACGCTTCTGGTGCTCTCCAGTAGTTTTGCTTTTCTTGCCCCCACTTTCATCGCCCCTCAGCCCAGTGTTGCCCAGGATGGCATTCTTTGGGAAAACAGCCCCAAGGAAACCTTGGATCAATCGTGGCAGATTGTTTATCGAGAATATGTAGATCCCAGTTTTAACCATACGGATTGGCTACAGTCCCGCGAAAGCTTATTAACCGAGGATTATGACTCTCCAGAAAGCGCCTATTCCGCCCTCCGCTCTGCCCTCAATGAACTGGAAGATCCCTACACACGCTTTTTGGATCCTGAACAGTATCAAGCCTTAACCAATCAAACCCGAGGGGAATTGTCCGGAGTGGGGATGCGTCTGCGCCGCGATGAGCAATCCAACCGGATCATGGTCGAGGAGGCAATGCTCAATTCTCCGGCCCTCAAAGCCGGAATTCAAAGTGGAGATGTCATCCTGGAAATTAATGGGCAGTCCACCCTGGGTATGGAGGTTTCCACAGCGGCAGAACTGATTCGGGGAGAAGTGGGCACTCAGGTGACCCTGCGGTATAGTCGCCAGGAAAAAACGTTGGAAAGCACCTTGACCCGTGAGCAAATTGAAGTGCCCAGTGTGAGCTATACCCGTCGCCAAGAAGGGAACCGAGACATTGGCTACATTCGGCTTTCTCAATTTACCTCCCATGCGGCTCGGGAAATGCGGGATGCCATCCGCACCTTAAATCCTGATGTGGATGGCTTTGTCTTGGACTTGCGAGGCAATCCAGGGGGCTTGCTCAATTCCAGTATTGATATTGCGCGGATGTGGCTAGATGAGGGGACGATCGTAAAAACCACCGATCGGGAAAATCGAGATCTAGAGTTAAAAGCAAACAGCACCGCCCTCACCAAACTGCCTTTGGTGGTACTCGTGGATCAAAACTCCGCCAGTTCCAGCGAGATTCTGGCAGGAGCACTGCAGGATAATCGGCGGGGAATCATTGTGGGTCGGCAAACCTTTGGTAAAGCCTTAGTGCAGTCTCTCCATGCCTTAGAAGATGGTTCCGGTATCGCCGTGACCATTGCCCACTACTACACCCCCAACGGAACCGATATTAGCAAGCGGGGCTTAACCCCCGATGTAGCGGTAAACCTCAACCAGGAGCAACAGATCAGCTTGGCCCGGAACCCCGAGCAACTGGGAACAGAGGGAGATCCTCAATATGTCGAAGCGATCGAGTTATTGGAAACCTTGCTCTCCGCTCGGCCCCAACAAGCACAACTCAGTGAGCGTTTTTAGGCAAACCTTGATTCATGAGTGGTGGGCAGCAAAACCGCCCACCACCAGCCCTATGCTTAGATTAAATTTTTCAACTACCAACTTAAGGCGGAAGAGTGCGGCCGCACTCTTCCATTAAATTTTTTCGCTTTCAGTGGAAAGCCGAGTTTTCGAGGTGCATTGAATTGCATCCACATTTAAAACGTGAGTGAGAGAATGCGCCGCACTCTCACTCATGTTTTAGGGTTTTCCGATTTAAGAGGAAGCCTTAAAAGGGAATTTCGTCATAATCTGGCGGTGGCACATTGGCAGGGGGAGCGGGCACCGTTGGCGTAGACACTGGGGCTGGCGGCACAAAACTGGAAGGGGCCGGTGGTAGTGGTGTAATTCCTGTCCCCGTAGCTGCAACAGCTCCCACCGTAGCCCCTAGGGGATGAATCCGACTAACCGTTAATTCCGCTACCTTTTCCTTAAAGCCTTCAGGACGATCGAGGGTACTCATCCGTAACCGTCCCTCTAATAAAACCTGCTGACCGACTTGACAGCTTTGCTGTAAGGTTTCTGCCATGTTGTTCCAGCCAACGGCTTTGAGTTTAGCCGGGGGATCGTCTTGGCGTAGACCACTAAACTGAACCAATACCTCAGCAATCGGGGTTTGATTGTCTTGGGTATACCGCATTTTGACGGGTTCGATAATTTCCGCCAGAAGGACACAATTATTCATCGGTTTTTCTGTGTTTGGCGTTTGCAAGAAGAGATGAGTAGAGCATACCATCTTGATGCTGCAGGCAGCGAAAACGCTATATAATCAGCGGGCATTCTTCGTTCTTCACCATTGCTATGCGTTCTTACCTTGCCGCCGCCGTTCAGATGACCAGCCTTCCTGATGTAGACAAGAACTTTGCTCAGGCGGAAGAGTGGATTGATTTAGCCGTTCGTCGCGGCGCTGAATTAATTGGTCTCCCTGAAAACTTCTCCTTTATGGGGAATGAAGCGGAAAAGCTGCGCCAGGCCAGCACTTTGGCTCAGGCAAGTGAAAAATTCCTGAAAACGATCGCTCAACGCTATCAAATTACTCTCCTGGGGGGCGGGTTCCCGGTACCCGTTGGTGAACAAACCCATAACACGGCGCTGTTGGTCGGCCCTGATGGTCAGGAGTTGGCACGATACGAAAAAATTCACCTGTTTGATGTCAACCTGCCCGATGGCAATACCTACCAAGAATCCCAAACCGTCAGTGCGGGGGCTGCCTTACCTCCGGTTTATGCTTCCCCAATCTTTGGCAATTTGGGACTTTCCATCTGTTATGACGTGCGCTTTCCTGAACTGTACCGGCATTTGTCCAAAGCCAATGCAGAGGTGTTATTTGTTCCCGCCGCCTTTACCGCCTACACCGGCAAAGATCATTGGCAGGTGTTACTCCAAGCCCGTGCCATTGAAAATACTGCCTATCTGATCGCTCCGGCTCAAACCGGCACCCATTACGATCGTCGCCAAACCAATGGTCATGCCTTAATCATCGATCCCTGGGGACTGGTGTTAGCGGATGCAGGGGATCAACCGGGTTTAGCCATTGCCCCCATTGAACCTACCCGCCTGGCCCAAGTGCGTCAACAAATGCCGGCCCTGAAACATCGATCGCAATTGTTCTAAAAACAAAATCAGACCCTGAGCAGGCTTTTCAGGAAAAGCGAAAAAAGGTAATGGCAGAGCCCTGCACTCTGCCGCCTTAAGCTACGGTGTACACACTTTGATGGACTTATGTGTACACGGTAGGCCCCTTCAGGGGTAACCCCTCAGCAAAGTTCAATGTTAGGATAAAAGACCGAATTTACATCTCCTTGCACCTCCTATCTTTCCCATCCCGTCATGGTTACTGGTCAGCATTATTTATCGTTTTCAGCGGAGAGTAGTTCTCCCAATCAACGCCTCATGCCCCTTACTGCACAGGTGAATGCTCATCACCATTTAGAACTCGGGGGGATGGACATCAAAGATTTAGTCAACCAATTTGGGACTCCGCTCTACATTGTTGATGAACACACGCTCCGCACTGCCTGCCGTCAGTATCGCCAGAATTTTCAGCAGTATTACCCTGGCGACTCTTTAGTTATTTATGCCTCTAAGGCCTGGAATTGTTTAGCGATCTGTGCGATCGTTGCCCAGGAAGGGCTGGGGATTGATGTTGTCTCTGGGGGTGAGTTGTATACGGCCCTGCAGGCTGGCGTTCCTACCGATCGGCTTTATTTTCATGGCAATAATAAAAGTGCAGCAGAGTTAAGCCTGGCCTTAGAAGCCCCCGGCATCACGATCGTTGTGGACAATCTCTTAGAACTCGAAACCCTCGCTGAACTGGCCAAAACCCGATCCCTAGCCTCCCCTCAACGGGTGATGATTCGCTTTACCCCAGGGATTGAATGCCACACCCACGAGTATATTCGCACCGGGCAACTTGACAGTAAATTTGGCTTTTCACCGGAGCAGTTGCCCACCGTTTTCCGCTTACTCAAGGAACAGCCTCAGCTTCAGTGCGTGGGACTTCATGCCCATATTGGCTCTCAGATTTTTGAACTGCAACCCCACCAAGATTTAACGGCGGTTTTGGTGCAAGCCTTTCAAGATGCCCAGGCGGCAGGCTTAGCCGTATCGGAAGTCAACGTTGGCGGTGGACTAGGGATTCGTTATACAGAAGCGGATGATCCTCCCAGCATTGAAGAATGGGCGAAACAAGTGAGTACAGCCCTAGTGGCCGCCTGTGATGCCCAAGGTATCCCCTATCCCCGTTTAATCTGCGAACCGGGTCGCTCCCTAGTGGGCAGTAGTTGTGTAACCGCCTATACCGTGGGCAGCCGTAAGGATATTCCCGATTTAAAACGCTACATCACCGTAGATGGTGGCATGTCCGATAATCCTCGCCCCATTACCTATCAGTCCCTTTATCGGGCGGTGGTGGCAAACCGCATGGATGCCCCCGCTGACCAGACCGTGACGATCGCAGGGAAACACTGCGAGTCCGGGGATATTGTCATTCACAACGCCCAACTCCCTGAAACGGAACCCGGTGACATTGTGGTGGTGTTGGCGACCGGAGCCTACAACTACAGCATGGCTTCCAACTACAATCGCCTGCCCCGCCCCGCTGCAGTTTTAGTTAAGGATGGTGATGCCAGTTTAATTCTGCAACGGGAAACCTACGAAGACCTCATCCGGTACGATCGTCTACCCGATAGCCTCGTGAATCCTTAAGCCAGAACTAGTCTGAGACAGCGAGAGAGGGGACAGCAATCAACGATCCTCTCTCTCATGACCTTGCTATGATGATCATTATCTAGATATTTCACCTCAGCCTTCACCATGGCCGCCCCTATTACGATCGAAGATATCTATAAGCTCTTCCAACGTTCGCAAGAAGAAGCCGATCGTCGTTTTGCCGAAGCCGATCGTCGGGCTGCAGCAGCGAAAGCCGAAGCCGATCGCCGGGCCGCCGAAGCGGATCGTCGAGCCGCCGAAGCCGATCATCGGGCTGCCCGGCTAGATCGCAATATGGACAGATTGGAAAAGGTGGTAGAACAAACCAGCAAAGAAGTCGCGAACCTGACAACGCGCTGGGGGCAATTTGTGGAAAACCTAGTAGAGCCTGGCGTTGTTCGTCTTTTTCAAGCGAGAGGCATCGAAGTTCAGGAAACCCATCGCCGAGTCAAGGCCACACGAGGGACGGTCAAGATGGAAATTGATATTCTGGCCGTAGATGATGAGGTAGCGATCGCTATTGAAGTCAAAGCCCGACTGTCCCAGGGAGATGTGGATTACTTCGTGGAAAAACTGGCACGGTTCAAACAGGCGTTTCCTCGCTATGCCGATGTGCAGATCAATGGTGCCATGGCAGGAATTGAAATTGATCAAGGCATCGATCGCTATATCCATCGTCAAGGCTTATTTCTGATTCGACAATCCGGTGAAACCGTAGAGATTGCCAATGACGAAGACTTTAGCCCCAAAGTTTGGTAGAGGTTTCTTCCGTGCCTCAGTTCTTGAGGCCATAAGCCAAAAATAGAGACGAACCCCTTAGAATGAGAATAGTTATGGCCATCGTTATGGTCTGTGCAACTTCAGCACTAGGAATCCTAGCCTCGCATTTTAATTTTTTTTCTCTATGGGCATTCACAAAAAGGACTATGAAGCACTTCTGGCCGAATACACCGATCCGGGCGTGATTCCTGAACTCTTAAAGCACTACCGGCCTTACCTGGAAATGGTTCCTAGTATGCGTCGCCCCCAGAATAGCCTCATTAGCCTGCCATTACCCCTAGCCAAAATCCGCCGTGATGTCGATCCCACCCAGGGATATGCCCCGAGTGAAATGATTCACCTTCCCTGCGATCTTGCCATCTTGATGTGTGATCCAGAATGGCAAGTGAAGCTAGATATGGAAATCTGTATTTATATCTATCGTCCCGAAGAGGATTTTTCCGACCTGTTGTCCCGCTGGCGCAAGACTCAAGTCCTCCTCAGTCATATTTATGAATGGGTCATGCCTCGGCAATACAAAGATCTGTTTAGTGAAGGGGAAGGGAATCTCTTCCCGCTCTTTGTTATTTTTGAAAACACACCCCATCGGATCATTCGCGGTCTCAAAGGTGCCAATTTACCCTATATTATTGGTGCGCCATCCCCAGAATTACGGGAAGCCGATGAGGAGGATCACTTAACCTCTCCGGTGGATCTCTCTGCGTAAGCCGATCGCTTCATGGGTTCTTCCCTGTCACCAACTGTATGCGTCTACTTTGTCTCAGTAATGGTCATGGAGAAGATTCCATTGCCGTCAAAATTCTTCAGTCCCTTCAGCAGCGTTTGCCCCAATTGCATTGTGGAGCCTTACCCCTAGTTGGGCTGGGGCAAGCTTACACCGAAGCGAACATCCCCTTGATTGGCCCCGTACAACCCATGCCTTCCGGGGGGTTTATTTACATGGACAGCCGGGAATTGGTCAAAGATGTGCGCAAAGGATTATTGCAACTCACCTGGCAACAGGGCCAAAGTATTCGACGCTGGATTCGAGATGGCCAAGGCGGTTCCTCCCAACGTCCTTTAATTTTGGCCGTGGGGGATATTCTGCCCTTAGCATTTGCCTGGTGGAGTGGTAAACCCTACGCCTTTGTGGGCACGGCAAAATCTGAATATTATCTCCGGGATGAGGTGGGGCGACTCCCCAAGCCCAAGGCCCAAGAGATTTGGTTCAAGTTGTTTGGCGATCCAAAATCAGTCTACTTTTCCTGGGAACGCTGGTTGATGAAACGATCGCAGTGCCACGCTGTTTTTCCTCGGGATCAAATTACAACAGATCTCCTCAAAACCTACAAAATTCCCGCCTGGGGTGCGGGTAATCCCATGATGGATGGCTTAGAGCCCCAATCGCTCCTTGAGGAAAACCTGAGTGCCTGGGACAACAGCCTAAAAGTGCTCCTCTTACCTGGATCCCGCCATCCCGAAGCACAGCGCAACTGGGAGCGTATTTTACAGGCGGTAGATTCCCTGCAGGATTGCTATCCAGGGCGACGCTTACTCCTCTTAGCCGCCCTCACCCCAGGATTAGACCGAGAGTCCTTTTTACAAGGTCTCGTTGCCCAAGGCTGGCGTAATGCCCTGCCCCCAACCTATCCCGTCACGCCCTGTTCCGACAGCTTTAGGCGCAACAGTACCATCCTCCAAATCAGCCAGACCGCGTTCCCGGAGTATCTCCACCTGGCGGATATTGCGATCGCGATGGCCGGTACCGCCAGCGAACAATTTGCCGGTTTAGGCAAGCCAGTGCTCTCCATCCTGGGACGGGGCCCCCAATTTACACCGGCCTTTGCCGAAGCTCAAACCCGCCTTTTAGGGGCATCTTTAACCCTATGCCGGCACCCGGCTGAGATTGGCACCGAAGTGAAGAAACTGATGAGTGACCCCGATCGTTTGCAACTCATTGCCCAAAACGGTCGCCAACGCATGGGGGAACCGGGAGCCGCTCAACGCATTGCCAACCATTTAATCTCCTTTTGGCTCTCGTCATCCTAAGGGGATCTCATGGGAGACGGCTACCATTTAGTCTATTGAGGGCGAGCCCTGTTTGCGTCCCACTACAGCATAGAAGGGATCCGTGCCCCCCAAGCCGAACATTTGTAAAAACGGGATCACTTGTCCGGGGACAGCGTGCAGGTGCGGCGTTTCAAACCCCGGCGTAGCCTCAAAATAACGCTTCACTAACTGCACCCGCCCTCGCTCTGAACCATCCCGCCAAACCTGAATCGCCTTCTGATAAAACATCCGGTTGGAGAAGCTAATAATAAACAAACCACCCGGTTTCAAAATCCGCGCTACTTCCGCAAAAACCAGCTCCGGCTGTTGCAGATATTGAATGGATACCGCATTGAGCACCGCATCAAAACGGCCAGACTGCAAAGGCAGTTGGGGATTCTCATTCAAGTCCTGAACAAAATAATGATCCAAGCGGGGGTTCTTGGCCAACTCCTCCAAGTTCAAACCATGACCCTCCACATGCTCCAAGGGAATCTCATCCGGTAGGTGAGACACCCAACTACTCATCAGGTCTAGAATACGGCTCTGGGGTTTAAGCTGAGTTCGATAGAGCTGAGTCAGATGCTGCAGAAAACCATCATCCACATGAAAGACAAAGCGGGGCACCCCATAGAAGAAAGCATCACGGGTTTCGTCTAACTTCTGACGTTGCTCTGGGCGTAAAAGAAGGGGCGAAGGTTCAGTCATCGTAAGGAATCAGGACAACAGTGAATTTCAAGCCAGAATAGGGATGAACAGGTAAACTACCCCCGGCTAGGGCGCGTCATCTATTAGGTCTAGAAGCCTTGCGACATCAAGGTTACCGCGCCCGCTCCAGCCAACATAACTAGAGGCTGAAACGACTGCCGTATCAACACTTCAGCGCTACATGATGACAGCCCCTAGTGAAACCTAGGGCCGTAGACCGTGCTTAAAAATCTTCTTCTACACTATCCTCTTCTTCGTCCAAACTATCCTCATCCATATCTTTGCCCGATCGCACAGAATTGGCAGAAACGATCGCGCCCATGGAGAGTTTTTCCCGAACTAACTGATCCACCTGTACCGCTACTTCCGGATTCTCTTCCAGGAACTTAATGGCATTATCCCGCCCTTGAGCAATATTATCGCCGTTATAGCTATACCAAGCCCCTTTGCGATTAATGACTCCCGTTTCTTCGGCTAAATCAATAATGCAGCCGAGGGTAGACACCCCCTTGCCAAAGAGAATATCAAACTCGGCAATCCGAAAAGGAGGCGCGACCTTATTTTTAGCAACTTTGACCTTGGCCCGAATCCCAAATTCCTGATTGCCGCGCTTCAGGGTTTGGATACGGCGAATATCGAGGCGCACCGAGGCATAAAACTTGAGGGCATTCCCCCCCGAAGTCACCTCCGGATTACCATAGCTGACCCCAATTTTTTGGCGCAACTGGTTGAGGAAGAGTACGGTACATCCCGATTTACCGATATTCCCCGTAATTTTGCGCATGGCCTGACTCATCAAACGGGCCTGGCCTCCCACCTGGGTATCCCCCATTTCGCCCTCAATCTCGGCGCGGGGAACTAACGCCGCTACAGAGTCCACCACAATAATATCGACCGCAGCGGATCGCACCAATTGATCCACTACTTCTAAGGCCATTTCCCCCGTGTCGGGCTGAGACACTAACAAATTTTCAATATCGACCCCTAATACCCCGGCATAGCTGGGATCTAAGGCGTGCTCTGCATCCACAAAGGCGGCAATCCCTCCCGCTTTCTGAACCTCCGCGATCGCATGAAGGGCTACCGTCGTTTTACCCGAACTTTCGGGGCCGTACACTTCTACAATTCGTCCCTTGGGAAACCCCCCGCCCAGCGCTAAATCTAAAGTTAAAGACCCACTGGGGAAGGTTTCCACCCTCATGCGGGTGGCATCCCCTAAACGCATGATGGAGCCTTTACCAAAATTTCGTTCAATGAGGGTGAGGGTATTCTTGAGTGCCTTTTCTTTATTGGAGGCCTCTTTGGACGTTTCACTCGGCATGTCAAAGACTCCCTAAGCGCAAGAGCAGAATTTTCTGTAGTATAAATGTATTTAATTGGCTTGGCAAGCCTGGCTCAAGCTCGCCAGGACTAGAACCGCTCCACGCTGGAGAGGAAAATCGGCTCCACCCGAATCGCAATGATTGCGGAGGGACGGGCCACCATATATTCCCCTTGCAGGTTTTTAATGGGGATATTGATCAATTCCTTGGAATCACTTTTGGGCATCAGCACGCCACTGTACCACTTTTGAAACTCTTCGAGGCTAGGAAACCGCACTTCTTCTCGATGCCCCCCTTCAAAGAGAAGGTGAACGGCCCATTCATCTGCTGTTCTTGCCATAATCCCACTCCGATTTACTGGATAAAAAATTTGAGAAAACTTGACACTGCTGCACTCAATTCAGCCCCAACCAATATAAGCTATGACTCGTAGAGGCACAATGCTGTTCTTCCGGGTCAAGCGCTTTTCAGCGCCAAGCTCAGAAGGCTACCGCTACTTTTACCTAGAGAATTCCCAAGGTACTAGGGCGCGTCATCAATTAGGTCTAGAAGTCTTGCGACATCAAGGTTATCGCGCCCGCTCCAGCAAACATAACTAGGGGCTGAAACGACTGCCGTATAAACACTTCAGCGCTAAATGATGACAGCCCCTAGATGGAAAGTTGCAGGAAAAGCGATCGTGACCTATACTTGACCGTCAGTTATTGGTTTAGATGGGTTTTGCCGTATTTCCACAGCATAAAAATCCATAGGTCAAGGGGGCGTAATGGCCTTGCTTGCCGCTAAAACTGTTTCTCAATCGACAATATCTAAAATATAGACATATAGATTCATGGGCAGAGGAGGAAGTATTATTCCTGAGCAGTTAACCCTAACCGTAAGCTTGAGAGGCACCCGCGAGGTTAAAAGCAACTATCAGTTGTTTCGCCTAACAGGACTATTGGATGCTTTCTCTGAACCCACGTTTCGTAAGGTTCTCGGAAAGTGTATTGAGGAAGGTGCATCTCATCCGAACCTGATCTTGGACTTATCTAAGATTGACTTTATTGATAGTTCAGGGTTAGGAGCCTTGGTGCAGTTGGCCAAACAGACTCAAGGTATTGAAGGAACCTTCCAAATTGTCACCAATCCGAGGGTGACACAAACCGTGAAGCTCGTGCGCCTCGAAAAGTTTTTGTCTCTGCAACCCTCTGTGGATGTAGCCTTAGAGAATGTGCGATGCGATTGATCCGCAGGATGCAATGCATCGGTGCGGTGCGACGGCGGTGACGGAACCGCAGCGGATCGCCCCTGGATCCTTAACGGTGGATCAGGTGCTGCAGTTATCTCCTGGGGTGTTGGCCTATATTGGGGATGCGGTTTATGAACTCTATGTTCGCTCAACCCTGTTATTCCCGGTTAAGCCGATCGATCGCTATCATCGCCAAGTGGTGACTCAAGTTTGTGCAGCAGGGCAGGTAGAGCAATTGTCCCGTTGGTTAAACTACTTAGATGAATCGGAAAAAGAAATTGTGCGTAGGGGTCGCAATGCCGCCGTTGGGGCGAGTCGCAAGGCTAATCCCCAGCAATATCGTAAAGCAACGGGCTTAGAAGCCCTCGTGGGGTATCTCTATCTCACCAATCCCGATCGTCTTCAGCAGCTATGGCAATATTTAGACTTTTCAGGAGAATCGTCCGGTACTCATTAGGCTCATCCTTAGGCGCAAAGCTTGGCTTTTCAGGACAGGCGGACACGTTTAGCGGCAGCGTACAGGGTTTCTGGCTTAAGTTAATCGCCCCTTAAAACGAACGATGTGGACTCGCCTCAGATATTTGTTGCAAGAAACGGGACGCGGCATTCGACGGGGAGGCTGGATGAATGGGGCCACCGTGTGTACGATCGCGCTCCTGCTCTTTCTGTTTGGGGTCAGTGTCCGCAGTAGTTGGCAACTGGAACAACTCGTGAGTCGTTTTGGCAATCAAGTAGAGGTTGCGGTTTTTCTCAATCCCGGTGTGTCCTCTAGTAGCTTAGAAACGATCGTTGCCCAATTTCCCGAAGTGACCTCGGTTCAATCCGTAAGCAAAGATGAAGCCTGGCAAACCTTACAGGGGGAGTTAGGCTTACCGGATCTGGCGGATATTCGTGAGCAACTCAATGGCAATCCCCTCGTAGACGAACTGCGGGTCAGGGCCAAAACTCCAGAGGTTGTGGCCGCCTTAGCAGAGCGCCTAAACAATCTCAAGGGGGTTGAATCTGTTCAATATCAAGTGGACTTGGTGGAGCAATTACGACAACTTCAGCAGGGGCTGATGAATATTGGCAGTGTGATTATTGCCGCCCTATTTATTACAACGATCGCCGTGATCAATACCACGATTCGCCTGATCCTCGTCGCCTGCCGTCCCGAAATTGAAATCATGCAACTGGTGGGAGCGACCCGCCTCTGGATTTGCGGGCCCTTTGTCCTGCAAGGCATCGGGTTTGGGCTCAGTGGTGGGGTGGTCGCCTGGGTAACATTAATGGCGGTACAACAAGTTTTACAAGGGGTTCTCGCCCAACAACCGGAGTTTATCCAGTTTTTGTGGCGCACACCAACCATCCTCCCTTGGGAAGGATTAATCCTCTTGGTTCTCTTGCTGGGCTTAGGGGGCAGTGTGGGTCTTTTGGGGAGTTTATTTGCCGTCTGGGATTTGATTGGGCAGGAAAGAACCTAAGCCGGAAGGTTACGAGCTAAAAGGAGTTGCTTACGCATTTTCGGGGAAGCCTCCATTTCGGAGACCAGTTGAGCCTTAATCTCGGCAGTCGTGGTTTCTAAGTCCTCATCACCGCCACAACAGAGCATATTTAAGACCATATCCAGCAAGCCATCCGGATCACCGTTAACCGTGGTGTCGTCTTCAATGAGACGCACCCGAAGGTTAATTTCAAGATCATAGACTCCGACAGAATGATTCATGGGAAAGACTCCGGTAAAGTTCCTAGCACGTTCAGCCCCCATCAGAGCAGGGATCTACACAGATCTGTGCAGCATATTGAGTAGAGATTCACCGAGAACAGTGCGTTGAACCTCCTCAGGGAGATTGCGAACCTTATGCCTCCCACTATTTCAAGAAGAAGAGGGAAGAGGGATGGGAATAGCTTAGACAACACAGGGACAACAGGGGGCAGTCTTAAGAACAGGGGACTCCTGCCCTCTTGACGAGGAATTGAATTTCCTCAGATTCACCTAGGGAACTTAGCCTAAGGGAAACGCCATTTTCACTAAATTGGAATTACTATACCCAAAGATTTTACGGACTACGTCCGCCAAATGTAGGGACTTAAAATCAGTGCATTGGCGGATTTTCTTATTTAGCTATAACTGCTATAGCCATCCTAAATGGGTGTGGTGTGCGCGCACACCACACAACGGTTTCAGCAGTCTAGTCCTTACAAATGATTTAGGACTGCTGTATGAGGAGAGGAGTTGACCGGAAGCGTCGAGGATCTTAGAGGAAAGTTGACAAATTCCCGGAGCGATTTGCTATACTATGGAAGCTAAAAATGATGGGGTGTCGCCAAGCGGTAAGGCAGCGGGTTTTGGTCCCGCCATTCCTAGGTTCGAATCCTAGCACCCCAGTTTTT
>JBEAPM010000511.1:0-5874 GCA_041164445.1 Cyanobacteriota bacterium | reverse complement strand
CGAAGTTACCCATTATTCTGGTTACCGCCCATGCCATGCAAGGCGATCGGGAAAACTTTTTATCTCAAAGTGGTGCAGACGGTTACATTTCTAAGCCCGTCGTGGATCAAGATGCATTTGTCGAAAAAATTAGAGCCCTGCTGACGGTATAACCAGTATCTAAACTCAGATTCATCCAGAATCCTAGGAGCCGAAGAGCGTTGATAGCCGCAGAACCCAAAGTTGTTCGCTACAATCAAACCTACTGTTACTCCTCTTCTATCCTCATGGTTGCAGAACTCACTCGCCGCCTGCCAGCGCTGGTTCCCCTCCGCGTAACCTGGGAAGTTTTGCCCGATGATTACCCCATTCCTGATGATCCTGTGGATAACCGCACCCAACCCATGCTAGCGGCGGCTCTCACCAATAGCCTCAGCCAAGCGGATCGCTTACCTGATCAAAGCATCACCATTACCAACTACCCCCTTTGTGCCACCGTTAATGACCAAATAGTCCTCAAAGCACCGGATTGGGCCTACATTCCAGCTATTACAGTCCCTAAGGCTGTTGTGAATCGCAGTTATACACCTCAACTTCAGGGAGAGGGGCCGACGATCGTTATGGAGTTTCTTTCCCACAAAGATGGCGGGGAGTATTCCATGAAGCCCACCTATCCGCCAGGCAAATGGTTTTTCTATGAGCAGATTCTTAAAGTTCCCTACTATGCCATTTTTGAACCAGATTCTGGAGACTTAGAGGTCTATCGCCTCAATGAAGAGGGACGGTACAAGGTGCAAATTATGGAGAACAACGGTCGCTACTGGGTAGAACCCCTGGGGCTGTTCTTGGGCGTGTGGCAAGGAACCTGGGAAGATCGAGAGGGCTATTGGCTCCGCTGGTGGGATGAGAACGATCGCTTATTGCTTTGGAGTTCCGAGCGGGCTGAGCAGGAACGCCAGCGGGCTGAAGAGGAACACCAACGGGCTGAGCAGGAACACCATCGGGCAGAAGAGGAACGCCAGCGGGCCGATCGCCTTCTGGCCCAACTGCGGGCTGCAGGTCTACAGCCCGATATTTGAAGGCTTTCCACTGAAAGCGAAAAAATTGAATGGAAGAGTGTGGCGCGGAGCGCCACACTCTTCCGCCTTAAGTTGCTAGCCCGATATCTGAACCATTTAAACCGGTTTAACTATTGCAACGGGCTCAGATTGCGATAGTCTTGGAATGGCCTTGAAAACTGCAAGTACGTGGATTTACTCAATCAGCTTTTTCAAACTCATCATCCCGTCATTGGGGTGATCCACTTGCTGCCCCTTCCTAGTTCACCGCGTTGGGGAGGGGATTTACGATCGCTTATGGAGCGGGCCGAGCAAGAGGCCACCGCTTTGGCAGCCGGTGGGGTACATGGCATCCTTGTGGAAAATTTTTTTGATGCTCCCTTCAGCAAAGAGCGGGTCGATCCGGCAGTTGTGAGTGCAATGAGCCTCGTTGTACAGCGTGTTCAGTCCTTGGTCACTTTGCCAGTGGGGGTTAACGTCCTGCGCAACGATGCCCACAGTGGTTTAGCGATCGCCAGTTGTACCGGAGCCCAATTTATTCGGGTCAATGTCTTAACCGGGGTGATGGCAACGGATCAGGGCTTAATTGAAGGCCAAGCCCACCACTTGTTGCGCTATCGGCGGGAATTGGGCTGCGATGTGAAAATTTTTGCGGATGTCTTAGTCAAACATGCCCATCCTCTATCCACGCCTAATTTAACCGTTGCGGTACAAGACACGATTCAACGGGGGCTAGCCGATGCAGTCATAATTTCTGGGTGGGCAACGGGGCACCCCCCTAGTCCAGAGGATTTAGCCCAAGCGAAAGCGGCCGCCTTGGAGACTCCCGTTTTGCTGGGTAGCGGAGCCAATTTAGACAACATTGCAGCCCTAGTCCCCCCAGCGGATGGGGTAATTGTTTCCTCTGCCCTGAAACGCCAAGGCAATATTCAAGATCGGATTGATCCGGTACGAGTGGGGCAATTTATGGAAGTTTTGCAACGATCGCTCGGGGAGGCTTAAATTCGTAATTTGCAACAAAAATTCACAAAAAGACGCGATTTACCCTTTTTAATGAAGTTTCTTAAAGGAGCTTTAAAGTTGTCGAGCGGTGTTGTCCTCACTCCCCTAGAATGATTGCATCCGTCTAGCCTTTCGATCGTCACCTCCTTGGAGGTAGGGTCGCCAGGCTAGGAACATCACTCTTTATAAGGAGAATTTAAGATGACAGGGGATTTTGCAGCCTCTTTCCTCCCGTTCGCTATGGTACCGCTCATGGGATTGGTAGTTCCTGCCATTGCAATGGGTCTTTTCTTCCTCTATATCGAACAAGATGCCTAAGAGCCTGACCTACTCAGGTTCATCCATTGCATTCATAATCTTGAATCTTTCCTCTTTTTAGCGTTTTACCGTTGCCGCAAGAGTTCTGCGTGAATTTTTTGCGGGCATCATGCCTTCAAAACTGAGTTCGATCGTTTTTTTTCTGCGTTTTCTGGATTTGGAGAAAGTACTTCATGGACATGATTACTTCTGGTGGAGATCCCCAGGTAGGGAATCTAGCCACTCCGCTAAACTCTTCTGGTTTTTCCGTAGCCTTCCTCAATAACCTGCCCGCCTATCGTGCAGGTTTGTCTCCAAACCGTCGGGGTTTGGAAATTGGGATGGCTCATGGCTATTTCATCTATGGGCCCTTTGCCCTCTTAGGTCCCCTGAGAGATAGCGACTTGGCGAGCACGGCTGGTCTATTAGCTGCGATCGGCTTAGTTGCCATTCTCACGGTCGCACTCTCAATGTACGGTAGTGTAGCCGCTAAACCAGCGGAACCCACCCTCACTAATCCCACTCCCCCTGCGGATCTGGGCACGGCTGAAGGTTGGAGCGAATTTGCCAGCGGCTTCCTCTTGGGCGGCTGTGGTGGTGCATTCTTTGCTTATTTTCTTTGTACTACCCCTCAACTGGGTAATTTCGTCCTTTCGTTCACTTAGTGACTGGCGTTTAGTCTGCGTAGGCTAGCGGCAGCTCACGGACTAGTTGAACTTCTATTTCAAGATCCATACGATCACAGAAAAGGCAGACCACCTCGGTTTGCCTTTTCTGTTTGGGATTTTTTATGACTTTTAGGATCCGAACCCGAACCATAGGCTACTCACTTAAGGCGGCAGAGCACAGCGCGGATCGCAGCGCTCTGCCATTCAATTTTTTCGCTTTCAGTAGAAAGCCCCGTAAACCATAATCTTTGCCTGGGCGGGTGATCAATGTTAAGAATCGATCGTTTCTTCAGAAGAATTTCTTAAAACCACCTCTGTTTTGCCCATTCCCTCTCTATGCTAGGTCAACTGGCTAGATTTGCAGGAGAACTACGATGGGAAAAGCAACGGGATTTATCGAGTTTTTGCGAGAGGTAGCGGAGGAAGTCTCTCCCCTCGATCGCATTCGCAATTGGGATGAATTCCACCTCCCCATGGACGAGGAGCGTTTGCGTAATCAGGGGGCCCGTTGCATGGACTGCGGCACTCCCTTTTGTCACACAGGGTTGGAAATTAGCCGCATGGCTAGCGGTTGTCCCATTAATAACCTAATTCCAGAATGGAATGATTTAGTGTATCGGGGACGTTGGCAAGAAGCGCTGCAACGTTTACACAAAACGAATAATTTTCCTGAGTTCACCGGACGGGTTTGTCCCGCTCCCTGCGAAGGCGCTTGCGTTTTGGGGATTATTAATCCTGCAGTGACGATTAAAAATATTGAATACTCCATAGCCGAAAAAGGCTGGGAGTCGGGCTGGATTACTCCCACCCCACCCGTAAAGCGAACAGATAAAAAAGTTGCTGTCATTGGCTCAGGTCCAGCCGGGTTAGCTGCTGCCGATCAGTTAAACCATGCAGGGCACTGGGTTACCGTCTATGAGCGGGCCGATCGTCCCGGCGGGTTGCTGATGTATGGCATTCCCAATATGAAACTGGATAAAAAGGCTGTGGTCATGCGCCGCCTAGAGGTTTTAGAAGCAGAAGGCATTACCTTTGTTTGCAATACGGAAGTGGGCAAGGATATTACCTTGGCCCAATTGCAGGCAGACTATGATGCAGTGATTCTTTGCATTGGCTCGACCCATCCCCGCAACTTAGACATTGAGGGACGATCGCTCGAAGGCATTCACTTTGCCATGGAATTTTTAACTGCGAACACCCAAACCGTACTGCAAGGTTCCCCTACGTCAGACTATATTTCCGCAGCCAGCAAAGATGTCGTCATTATTGGAGGAGGGGACACAGGAACGGATTGTGTGGGCACTTCCCTCCGTCACGGTTGTCGCAGTGTGACCCAACTGGAAATTATGCCGAAGCCCGCCGAAAATCGGAGTAGCAGCAACCCCTGGCCCGAATGGCCCAAAATTCATCGCACAGACTACGGACAGGAAGAAGCGATCGCTCAGTTTGGCCAAGATCCCCGTACCTACCTCACCACCGCTACCCAGTTTGAAGGGGATGAGCAAGGACACGTTAAAGCGGTGCATACCGTCCAGGTCGAGTGGATTCGGGATGAGCAAGGCCGTTTTAGCCCCCAGCCGATTGCAGGAACGGAGCAAGTCCTGCCGGCCCAACTAGTTTTATTAGCGATGGGTTTCCTGGGGCCTGAAACCACGGCATTCTCTCCCCAAGGACTGACCACGGATCCCCGGAGTAATATTCAAGCCAGCTACGGTGAATTTTCCACCAACTTGCCCGGTGTCTTTGCAGCGGGGGATTGTCGGCGGGGACAAAGCCTTGTGGTGTGGGCTATTAACGAAGGTCGAGGAGCTGCCCGTGCTTGCGATCGTTACTTAATGGGCAGTAGCGATTTGCCTTAAGGGCACCTCGATTCATTGTGGCAGGCGGTTGCGCCACCCGCCACAATCCTTATTCTGCCGTGGGTATTAGAGAAAAAGGCTTTCCAGTGAAAGCAAAAAATTGAATGGAAGAGTGCAGCGCGGAGCGCCACACTCTTCCGCCTTCAGTGGGTAGCCGAGCAACATTTTGCATTTTTCGAGGTGTCCGTTAATAGGTTGGCCCTGATACCGTCCCGCCCTGCACAGCAAACCACTCAGTGAAATTTCTGAGATGGTCAATGGTTAACATCTTCCATCTCAATAGACTCCGGGTAAAATTACCTATTGATCTTTTTAATGCTAAATAAAAAAAATACTTTCGACTGACATCTTGTCTGGAATTACTTAAGTAATGTAACAGTTTCGATTGAATGTTGACTTTCTTTCTAAATATTGATTACGAACCCTCTAGTCTTTAAAACCTTGTGATAGGCTTACGGTGTCAAGAGTTTACCCTGACCATACATTGCGGAGGAAAGGTTTAATCATGATCCCAACTTACATTTTAGCTCTTTTGTTAGTGCTCGTTGCGGTTTGGGTCTTTCGTCAAACCTCCGAAGATGTTTATATGGTTTTAGCCGCAGGCATCACGATCGTTTGTTTTGTGATTGGTTATGCCCATGCCCATTGGGTTGCTCAAGTTTCCATTGCCCTCAGCTTATTCGTTCTCGATCGTTTTCTCCGCTTAAGGGCAACATCGTAGATTGCAACACCTTAGAGCACAAAACCTTAAAGCGATCGTTGTGCTTCTAGGCAAACCTATGAACTGAAGTCGATCGCCAGATCAATATTGTAAGGATTAAGAAAAGGAAGCACCTTAAAAAAGCTAACACTGGGTTCCTACTTCTATGCATCAGTAGAGATTGTGAGAGATGGCGAAGCCACTCGCCACCATGAGTCGAGGTGTCCACCGATTAGAGAGGGATGGAAACAGAGCTTTTCATCCCTCTTGGCTTTTCTGGACTTTCCACTGAAAGCGAAAAAATTTAATGG
>JBEAPM010000510.1:0-5836 GCA_041164445.1 Cyanobacteriota bacterium | reverse complement strand
CTTGCCTTTACGCAACACCTGAACCAATCAGGTTTAGAGTAAATCCGAGCTAGGGAAGCACTCGGAAGTCTGTAACATCTAGTGACTCGATGGGCTATTCACCTCTTACGTTGTCCGAATTAGCTCGGACAATCCCCGTCGCTTTAGCCCAGGGTTGGTGAAAAGGCTAACCTTACATCAATATCTATCTTGAGTATCCTTGACTTCTAACGCACCCTGGGCATCTTGATTCATTGGGGCGAGCTACGCCGCCCGCTATAACAACGCCTATGCTTGTTTTGAGGTGGCCCTGAAACCCTGACTTACTGGTTTACGCGGACTCCGGCTTGGGAATGGAGGAAGGGTGAATTAACAGATCAGAACTCGATCGCTTCTCGACCATTTCCTTGGTAATAACGCAGCGGGAGACATCTTTGCGGGAGGGCAATTCGTACATAATCTCCAGCATAATTTCTTCAACAATGCTGCGTAAGGCTCGGGCTCCGGTTTTGCGACGATAGGCTTCTCGGGCAATCGCTCGCAACGCATCGGGGCGAAACTCTAGTTTGACATTGTCCATGCTCATCAGCTTTTGATATTGCTTCACCAAAGAATCGCGGGGCTCCGTCAAAATTGCCGTTAAAGCCTCTTCATCCAAGGGCTCCAAGTTGACCGTCACCGGCACCCGACCAATAAATTCAGGAATCAGACCAAATTGTACTAAGTCTTCCGGCTCCATTTGGTTCAGCATTTGGGCTGTACGTTTGTCTTTACTGAAGCTCTCGCTCCCCTGCATAAACCCAATGGCTTTCTTACCAAAACGACGATCGACAATTTTTTCTAGACCGACAAACGCACCACCGCAGATAAAGAGAATATTGCTCGTATCAATCTGAATACAATCTTGGTAAGGATGCTTCCGGCCTCCTTGAGGCGGAACATTAGCGATCGTTCCCTCTAACATTTTTAAGAGGGCTTGCTGTACCCCTTCTCCGGACACATCGCGGGTAATGGATGGATTTTCACTTTTGCGAGCAATTTTATCAATTTCGTCAATATAAATAATGCCTCGCTGGGCTTCCTCCACGTCTAAATCTGCCACTTGGAGCAAGCGCAGTAAAATATTCTCTACATCTTCCCCCACATAGCCCGCCTCGGTTAAGGTTGTGGCATCCGCTACTGCAAAGGGTACATTCAACAATTTCGCCAGGGTTTGCGCGAGGAGGGTTTTACCGCATCCCGTGGGGCCAATCAGTAGGATATTAGACTTCTGTAACTCAATACTGTCATCATTTAAGGATGCGCCATTTTGCTGCAGAGCATATTGATAACTTAAGCGCTTGTAATGGTTATAAACCGCCACGGAGAGCACTTTCTTTGCTTCTTGCTGTCCGATGACATGCTCATCTAGGTACTTTTTAATTTCCCGAGGTTTGGGAATTTGGGACAGGGTAATGGGAGAGGCTGTCGTTTTCTTTTTCTCCTGAGTCTGATCTCGGCGACCTTGGCTAGGCACATTTGCCGAGTCAAATAGTTCCTCATCTAAAATTTCGTTGCACAGATCAACACATTCATCACAAATATAAACCCCGGGCCCCGCAATCAGTTTGCGAACTTGCTCCTGGGATTTGCCACAAAATGAGCATTTGAGATGAGAGTCATATTTCGGCATGATGATCTCCGAAGATGGAATGGGCAACGAACAGGAGCAAGCCTGACTAAGGGTAACAATACGGTAACCACTAACTGTTAGCTCAGTTTAGCGAGAACCCAAGGGAAAGGGAACTTACTGAACCAAAGCAATCGGACGAGACTGACCAACGGTGGGTAAGACCCGATCAATAATGCCATACTCTTGGGCTTCTGCAGCGGACATAAAAAAGTCTCTTTCCGTATCCGCTTCAATGCGATCGAGGGGTTGTCCGGTGTGGCCAGCTAATAACTCATTGAGCTTCGCCTTATGATAAAGGATTTCCTTAGCTTGAATTTCAATATCGATCGCTTGCCCTTGGGCTCCCCCTAAGGGTTGGTGAATCATAATGCGAGAATTGGGCAGGGATAGGCGTTTCCCTTGAGTTCCCCCAGACAGCAGAAAAGCCCCCATGCTGGCGGCTAAGCCAAAACAAATGGTGACTACATCGGGAGCGACCTGCTGCATCGTATCGTAGATCGCCATACCAGCGGTAACGGATCCACCGGGAGAATTAATATAGATTTGAATATCTTTTTCGGGGTCTTCGGCTTCTAAAAACAGCAACTGAGCGACAACGGAGTCCGCTACCTGATCATCGATTGCTGTTCCTAAAAAGATAATCCGTTCCCGAAGTAACCGTGAATAAATATCGAAGGCGCGTTCGCCCCGTCCTGATTGCTCCACCACGGTGGGTAAGATGCCCTGCTGGGAAGAGACAATCTGAGTGGAATAGGTTGTCATGCTAGCGATGCTGGACTGGAAAGTTTGACTCTGGAGGGGACGAAAAATCATAGCAATGGTGCTGAAAAAGCAACTAGGGGATTCTCTCTGAGGAACGAAGACTCCTTGCTAAACTTTGTTCTGATGAGGCAGGGCAATGATGCAGTGCCTGGATCAGGTAAAGTGAAAACTCAGGTTACGATCGTGAGAGAGCCTGCCGTTCATTATGCCCTAAGTTTTGTCAAGTGGGGTACAGAGAGAGCAAAATTGGCGATCATGGGTCTAAGGAATGGGGAGATCCTGACAAGCGGTTCTACTGTGCTTTGCTTTAGGGTACCGGTAAAATTCCCTCAGGCAAGAGCCCTGAACGCTGCTGACTAAGGTAAAATTACTTAGGCTTACTCAACTTTTCTGAATGGATTCATCGTCTGAAATCCTTCCTGAGTTTGCCCGTTGTGGATCTTGTTCTGTAACAATCTGATCGTGGTGGAAGTCCTTATTGCATGATTGATCTCTTGATTTTCGCCCAGAGCATTCCTCCCCAAACCTTAGTTGCTGAACCCCTGCCTGCGGAGACTTCTGAGCAGGTGAATCTAGGGTTTGTCCCTTCATCCCCTGAAAGTCTGCTCTTGCCGCCTGGTTTTGTCTCAGATGCGGCTCCACTCTATGGTGGTTGGCAAAGTCTGCCCTACCGCAATACCGGAGAAGAGGTTAAAGGGGACCCCCTAGACAGATTGAGCCAGCGGAAAAAAACCGTTGTGGGACAACTCCCCACTTCGTCTGACGATTCCGGCGATTCTCTTAATGTTGCGCCCGATGATGTTGTCCCAGAATTGGATTCCCCAGACCCTCCTTCACTAGAAGTGGAGGCTCCAGAATTCACCCCCAGCAGCCCAGACCTCGATTTAGAGGCTTTGGGGGTTGTAGAGCTAGTGGCGGATCAGCAGGAGTACGATCGTCTCCGCCAGTGGGTTTCGGCCCGGGGCAAGGTCTATCTGCGCTTCAACAACGGGCAACTCTGGAGCGATCGTCTTGATATTAATTTGCAAACTCAGATTTTACGGGCCACGGGAAATGTCCAATTTCAACGGGGTCGCCAACAGCTATCTGGGAGGGAACTGGAATATAACCTGAGGCAAGAAACGGGCCAGATTCTAGAGGCGTGGGGAGAACTGGATAATTTCAGCGTGGGAGAAGATCTCAATTTTGATCAGCCGGTCACTACGTCTAGCGGGGCTCAACCTAGGTCAACATTACGGCCCCCCAGCGATCCCCCCACGAATATCCGCCAGCAGGGCGGCATTCAAATTATCTCCGGCTTTGGCCTCAGTCTGGGGGATACGACTAACAACGCCTTAAATAGCAGCACCCAACTGCCCGTCGAGTTAAGTTCTTTTCGGCAGGAAGGAACCGTTCAGCATTGGCGTTTTCAGGCCAATCGGGTGGATCTGATGCCTGGGGGCTGGGTCGCAGATCGGGCCCTGCTCAGCAACGATCCCTTTAATCCGCCTCAATTTCAACTGCGGACTCGGCAACTCCGCTACCAAGAGTTAGAAGATAACAAGAAATATGGCGCAGAAGTCCGGGCCGATCGGCCGCGGTTTGTTTTTGAGAATGCTCTGTCCCTCCCCACCTTTCGGCGGCGGGTTCTCCTCGATCGTCGTCCTCAGGATGCGGGACTGTTTACCATTGGCTTTGACAACGAAGATCGGGGTGGGCTCTATATCGAACGGGGGTTTGAGCCTATTTCCAGCGATCGGCTACGGGTCACCCTAACCCCTCAATTGCTCTTACAAAATGCTTTTTCTCAGGAGGGGGGAAACCTCTTGAGCCCCAATGCCTGGGGGCTAAACGCCAAATTTGCGGCCCAATTGCCCCCCAACACTCAGTTTAACGGTGCCTTTTCTATTCCCCAACTGAATTCCGATGAATTTGAAAATGACTTTCGGGCGAATGTGCGGGGCAGCCAGGCTTTACCCTATGGACATACCCTCAATTTGGAATATAGCTACCGCGATCGCTTATTCAACGGTTCTCTGGGCTTTCAAACCGTCCAGCAAACCTTAGGAGCAGTGATCCAGTCTTCCCCCTTTACCTTAGGCTCTACGGGAATCACGGGAGACTATCAACTGGGAGCCCAGTGGATTAATGCCGACACCGATCGGATTGCCCTCTTAAACCCCATTCGTAAAAATAATCGGGTTGATCTTGGGCGGTACCAGTTTACCGTTGGTTTATCAAAAAGTATTGGATTATGGCAGGGAAAACCCTTATCTGACCCTCGTAAAGCCCTGCGCTATACCCCCGCTGCGATCGTGCCGGGGATTTCTCTGGGGTTGGGGGCGAGGGGAATTTATGGACTCTACAGTAATGGGGAGAGCCAGGAAGCCCTAATTGGCTCCGTGGGGTTGTATGGCAACTTTGGTCACTTTTCCCGTCCCTGGTTCGATTACACCCAAATCACCCTGGCCTATAGCCAAGCCTTGCGGGGCAACCAGTCCCCCTTTACCTTCGATCGCATCCAGGATAGTCAAGTCCTTACCCTAGGCTTAACCCAGCAACTCTACGGTCCCATTCGCGTGGGTGCAGACACCAGCCTGAACCTGGTGACGGGTGAGGAGATCAGTACCAACTATCGAGTAGAGTATAGCCGTCGAGCCTTTAGCGCGAACCTCAGTTATAACCCTGTTTTGGGGGTAGGGGCGCTGCAATTCCGGATTCACGATTTTGCCTGGAATGGGGTGAGTGAACCGATTGATCCGCTACAACTTCAGGAATAAGGGGAGAGGTGGCCCTGGATCCCACGTTCCACGGCTCCACGGTAAATTTCTGCTGGAGAATCCCCTTTCAAGTTACGATGGGAACGCTTGTCGTAGCAGTCAGGAGGAACTTAAATTTTATGGTAGAAAAGCCTATTAAACGATCGGAACGACCGGCCGCTAGTGATGCCACCGAGCAATCGGAGGGAGACGCTCCCCGCGCTTCTAGAGGCGATCGGAATAACCGTCGCAGTAAGGGAAAAGGTTCTGGCCGGGGTAAAGGGCGAGGCGATCGACAAGACGCTCCCCCTCCCGTTCCTCCTGCTTTTGTCCGGGGACCAAAGCCCAAACCGAAGGTGGAAGAACCGGAACCAGCGCCAGAAGAAGTGGCGGTGGAAGCGAGTGGGGAAGAGGTTACTGAAGAAACCACTAGCGAAGTCAGTGAAGATACTGCTGAGACTCTTTAGTTAGTTCTCCTGATGTTCAGTTCCCCTCCCTTGGAGGGGTGCCCCGTAGGGGCGATGTGGTCAAACTCGAAGGTTGGAGCAGCGATCTTTTGAGAGTTATTTAATATCCTGTAAGGAAAGATTTTGAATCTCAAGCCCTCTGGCTTTTGAATCGATAGAACGATCGGTGACCAGGAAAATAAGGTGATAGGGAACATACAACATGCTGATCGTCTTAC
>JBEAPM010000509.1:0-9163 GCA_041164445.1 Cyanobacteriota bacterium | reverse complement strand
AATACCGTGCCTCCAGAGTATCGGGAGGCGGTGCGCAATGGGGTCTTAATGTGGAATACCGCTTTTGAGAAGTTGGGCTTTCAAGATGCGATCGTCGTGGAGCAAATGCCCGATGATGCGGATTGGGATCCGGCGGATGTTCGCTACAACACCATTCGTTGGACTACCTCTATTGACGGAGGCTTTGCTTTCGGACCCTCCCGCGTTAACCCTTACACGGGCGAAATTCTCGATTCTGACATTTTGGTGGATGAAAACTACGTGCGTTTTAGTGTCGGGCAGTTTCGCACTCTAGCGGAAGATCCCCTAGGGGGCCCAGCCGCCTGGTCTCGTCTGACCCAAGATCCCCGGATTTGTGATGCACGGATGGGGATGCTGGTTCTGAAAAATCCTAAACTGCGGGAAAAACTGCCGGACTGGAATACGGCTATGGGCGGAACTGATCTTTGCTATAGTCAGCACTCCCGTCAAATGTTGTCCCTTGGGGCGCTTTATTTATCCTTATCTCAAAATGTTTTGCCCGGTAGTTCACAAATGAAGGAATTTGTGGAGCAGGCGGTGCAACATGTGGTGGCCCATGAAGTGGGCCATGCCCTAGGGCTTCGGCATAACTTCCATGGTAGTACCCTTCGATCGCCGGAGGAATTACAAAACCCCGTCCTTAGTCAAGATGGGATTTTGTCTAGTTCTGTAATGGACTACTTACCGCCAAACTTGGCCGCCCCCGGCTTTGCTCAGGGCAACTTCTTCCCCCTAGGCATTGGCGAATACGATGAATGGGTGATTGCCTATGGATACACCCCCCTGGAACCGGATCTACGCCCCAATGAAGCTCGACGACGCTTAAAAACGATCGCCGATCAAGTTCTGGAATTGGACTATGGCACCGATGAAGATGCCTTTACGGATTTAGATCCGGAAATTGCCCGCTTTGATCTTAGTAACGATGCCCTAACCTATAACCTCGGGCAAATGGATTTGGCTCAGGAGTTGTGGCATAAACTGGATACACGCTACCCTGCCCAGGGAGAAAGCTATAGTGAAGGTCGTTTTGCCTTTAACCAGGTTTTCTTCCACTATATTTTTAATGCCTATGAACTGACCCGCTATGTGGGAGGACGATCGCTGACCCGCTATCTGGGGGGAGACACGACGGATCGTTATCCCCTGGAACCCGTGGAACTGGAAAAACAGCGGCAAGCCTTGCAGATTATCAACGATCGCGTTTTTCGGGCCGAAGCCTTTGACTTTCCTCCGACCTTGGCCCGGAAGTTACCGGCCCCCCGCTGGTTTGACTGGAGTAATGATCCTTTTACGCAGGAAGTGGAGTATCCCCTAGCGGATCGGGTCTTAACGTGGCAAACCCTGATCTTGGCGGATCTCTTTGCGCCCTATCGTCTAGAACGATTGCGGGATGCGGCCTTCCAATATCCGGAGGCGGATCCCCTGGCCCTGCCGGAATTATTTAGTACGGTGCAAACCGCAATTTGGGACAACTACCTCAATTTCGATCGAGATCAAACCGAAATTCCCTTACTACAGCGCCGCCTCCAACAAAACTATTTAAGCCTCTTGATCAACCTCAACCAAGAGGGCTATACCGCGGTAGAGAATGCCACTACTTTTCCTGAATTTTTGTTGGCAATTTACACTATTAATGCCCCTCGGGAAGCGAAGAACATCGCCCGATATTACCTGGAAGATCTCGGTAAGCAGGTCAAGAAAGCCATGAAGGAGGATGGGCGTTTGGACTTAGAAAGTCAACTGCACTTAAGTACCAGTTACGATCGAATTCAAGCCATACTCGATCGCTCCTAGGGGCTGTGATCATTTAGCGCTGAAGTGTTTATACGGCAGTTGTTTCAGCCCCTCGTTATGTTTGCTAGACCTAATTGATGACGCGCCCTAGGGCGCGTTATGCCTCCGGTGTTGAGGGACAAAAGACCCCAAAGGCGGAGGTGTAGCCGTGGAGGTAAGTACTGCCGCCAATGGGGCCAATTTCGCCATTACAGAAAAAGCCCCCCAGGGGAATTTGGCCCAGATATTGTTGGAAGAGCGTGGCATCAAAATCCGGCTTTTGGTACAGCCCCTGACCTCGTCCCAAGCAAGAAAACATTAATCCCCCCAAGGCTGAAGCATCTGGAGACTGCGCACAAAATCGCCTGAGCAAAATCCGTAAATCTTCTTCGGAGGTTTGGCCATCCCGAAGATGGAACTGAAGCCGTTGGCCAGGACGGATCCGATCGCCGATGGCTAAGGCTCCAATGCGGGGATCAACTCCAATTAAATTCCGAATCAGAAAATCACCGGCCTGTAGTTCTAGTTGAAACTCACTATGGGCTAAGCCCACAAACAGGGAATGTTGCGCTAATTGTCGATCGCTTTCCTCCAGACTTTGGACGACTCCCTGTAAGGCTTCTAGGGCGCTTTCCTCACGGTTGCTATCCGTTGCCATCAGTTGCAGCAAGACATTCTGTTCCCCTTCTACCACCTGAAAGACCGGGCCAATAGGACGACACCCCTGGGCCACGATCGTCTTCATCTCAATGGCTCCACTTAAGGCAATCCCCACGGAACCAGATTCATAATAGCGATCGTTGCAGAAGAGACCACTCCCGCCCCGCAGCGATCGGCCACTGGCCAGACCTCCCACCTTAGGACATCCTGCATAGGCAAAGTCCAATCCCTGCAACAAATCATTAATCCGAGACGAAAAGGGATCCGCCAGCACCACAAAACTCGGTCGATCCTGAGGTGCAACCCCCACACAATCCACCCAGGCTTGGGGAGGGCTATCTAAATCCGGCAGATCATCCGGCTCCAGGTGAAAAGATTGCACCGTCACCCCTGGCAGGTGGGCTAAGGTTAAGGACAGGGCCGGTTCCTGCTCAATTTCCCGAGCACTTTCCCCTAAAGGCACCCCCACAATACTGCCTCCCCCACAGCCAATTAACTGTTTTACCGCTAGATGTTCTCGCAGGAGGGGCAGCAACCGAGGATATTCGCTGGCAAAAGTTGAGGAGATAAAGACAATGCCGAGATCGGCACTGGCTCCCAAGGCTTCTTGAGCTTGGCTTGCCGTTTCAGCGATCGCTGCTTCTAGGGACGGCCGGAGTGAGAGAACATTAACCCAGCGCATAGTCTTTAATTTTGGTAATCAGAAGTTTGTATGAACAGGTCAGGCGATCGAGGACAAGATACCTCTGATACCGGATAACCCGTTATTGTGAGGAAAGATAAAACTCCACAATACTGGCCGAAGGGGCCTCCGTAAAGTGCGAAAGAGTAGCCCAATTTTAAGGACTAAGCTAGTCTATTGATGTACTGCTAAATTTATAACCCAGACATCATGAGCAATATTCAAGAACAAATTGAACAGGAATTAGCCCAGGCCCGTGCCGCCTGTGATGCCAGTGGCGTTAATTCTCCTGAGTGTGCCGCCGCCTGGGATGCGGTAGAAGAACTGCAAGCAGAAGCCTCTCATCGCCGGGAAGAACCCCACCAAAATGCGTTTGAAAAATACTGTGCGGAAAACCCTGATGCGGATGAGTGCCGTTTGTATGACGACTAGACCCGCACTCTGGCAATTTCCTCGTTCTACGGATCTGTGCTGACCTGCATCTCCAATTCTTCCCCGGAAGAGACTACAATCCGCCTCCTATCGTAACAGGCTACGGTGTACGCAGCAGTTTCATGGAAACGGCAACACCAAGGGGATTTCCCTTACGGAAGGGAGGAACGATACGGATTTGAGATTGAGGGGGAAGCCGACACAAGCGATCAGTTTTCACGATCGATAGGCGGTAGAACCCCTCAATTCCTTGTGGCGGGCGGCAAAGCCGACCGCTACAATTTCTGCTACGGCGTAGAATGAGGAACTCAGGTTTGGATGTTTCGAGGTAATCTTTCCCCAACATCTTTCTTTTTCGTTTATCGGCTTTCCACTGAAATTTAAGGGAAGAGTGTACCCCCGAGTGCTGCCTTAAGTTAGTGGCTCGTTTATCAAATTTTGTCTATTACATTTTCGTCTATCACATAAATGTCTATTGAACTGCTCAGTCAATGGGTCTGGACAGATTATCGTCTAGCGGTTGTCTTCTTGGTCATTGCCCCGTTATTGCTGTTGTTGTGGGCCTTTGTTAGCCAAGTTGAAGCTATTCAGCGGATTTTAACGATTTATTGGCGCGTTTCTAGCCTATTGGCCATTACCGTATTTTTGATGATTGCCGCTATTCCGGTTAGTTTTCTGTCGGGATGGCTGGCTCGGGTGCTGATTCCCCTGACCCTTTGGTTCTGGGTGGATCTCAACGAAGATATTGTGGATATGGCGGTGTGGCGGCCTATTAAAGTGATTTTTAATGCCTGGCGTTGGTTGGCCACGGTGTACTGCGGCTTGGGGGGGCTGTTTAGTCTCTTTTTTGTGCGCTGTGCGCTGCTGAGTAAAGCAGAAATTCTCACGGAAGGATCTCTGTGCCGGGTATGGCTGAATCCACCCTGGGGATTCCGGGAATATTTTCTTGCCAACTATACCCCTGGATTTATTGGTTTTCTCGGCATTGTGGGGCTGATTTTTTATGCCGTTTGCTTTGGCTATTATGTAATTTTCAGATTGGGAAGCGAAGGACGATCGGCGACAGGAAATTAGGGCAAGTTTATCTCTGGCAAATTGCTAAGTTAGCCCAATCTTCCAACAGAAAATCGATCGCTGTGGCCAGTTGGCCGTAGGAAGCGGCACTGTTATTAATGAGAATACTGAAGGCTAAAGGGGCATAGTGATCCGGATTCAGGTAGCCACTCAGGGCCATGGTGCCCTCCATACTGCCGGTTTTACCCCACAGTTTGCCGGCGAGGGGGCTATCGGCAAAACGTCTGGCGAGGGTGCCGGACACTCCGGCTTCCGATAGGGATGCTCGGTAAGTTTCTCCCCAGGGTGCTTGAGCGCTATACTGCAGCACCTTGACCAGGACGGCTGGGGTGATCCAGTTATGGCGAGATAGTCCTGAACCATCCGCGATCGTAAATTCATGGGTGGATAAGCCCCAACGTAGCAGCATGGTGCTGATCTGTTGGCTACCCCTTTCCTGGAGAGAAGGGGCTACTCCTAGCGCTGGGGGGTGAGTCTGGGCTTGACCCAGCCAGCGGAGCAGAATTTCTGCGTACAAATTTTGGCTTTGTTGATTAGCGATCGTTACCAGTGTGGCGAGGGGAGGCGAGGATAACGTAGCGATCGTTTCCGCTTCTGGCAGGGGTTGAGAATCGGGAAACGTGACCAATTCCGAGGCGGCAATGGTGATCCCTTCCCCTTCTAAAGCGGTTTGTAACCGTCGTAAAAAGCGTTCTCCAGGCTGGGAGACTGCCACGGACACCGGCTCTGGAGCCGCCCCCGATCGCAATACTCCCTCCACCCGCAACACCGATCGTGTTCCCTGCTCTCCCACATTTCTTACCACCACAAACTCCGGATCATCGGCCTGGCCAGAGACAGAAAAGTTTTCCACCTTCCAGTCCAAAGCATCTTGGGGCGTTTCCCATTCAATGCGTAGGGGTTCTCCAATAGCTTGAGGCCAAAGGGTTAAGGGAATGGCATTCTCCGTGAGGACTAAGGCATTGACGGGGGCTCCATAACCGGTCTGGATGTCTGCCAGTTCCCAGGTTGGCGGTGTGCCCTTTTCTCCTAAAAAGCGATCGTCTCCCACTAAGCGATCAAGGTAAGTCACTTGGCGCTGCCGGAGTTGATGCCCTACCTCCTGGGACAGTTCTTGTAGAGATGCTTCGGTAAGGGTGGGATCTCCCTGTCCCACTAGCCATAATTCGGTCGAGTTGGGATCTCGTCTCAGGTGAACCGTTGTGGCCCAAGTGCGTCGTTCTCCCCACTGCTCTAAAGCGGCGGCCGTTGTTAATAATTTCTGATTGGAAGCCGGCAATAAACGCCGATCGGCCTGGTGATGGTAGACTTCACGGCCATCCAACGTTTCCAGGGCAATACCCACCGTTGCACCCTGCAAGGCCGAGGTCTGGAGCCAGGTCTGGAGACGATCGGGTAATGTCTCCTCACAGCGCAAAACATTAGCCTGGGCGCTGCTTCCTCCCATTGTGAACAGCAGCGCCAGAATCAGGACCTTGGCAATATCCATCGCCGTGATCTTTGCGACAAGCCCTTGCCACTGGTCAGGAAACCGTAAGCCCATGATTAAAGCTTTGGGGTGATCCCAGGAATCGGTGCCCATACCCGTAGGCTGAGAGCGAGAGAATATCAAGGCAAAAACGGATGAGCAGATAATCAATAGTTAGTTGTCCCTACGCTTCTTCTTCCGCAAGCCCTGTTAAGAGACCCGAGACGATCGCTAAGACGATCGCCCCGAGAATAGCGCTGAAAAAATTACTGACCTCAAAATCGGGAGAAAGCCGAGCCACCAACAGAAAACAGATCACATTGAGGAGGGGCAGAAACAAGCCTAGGGTAAAAACCGTCAGGGGTAGGGTTAGGATCAATAAAATGGGGCGGACAATGGCGTTAACGAAGCCTAGTACCGCCGCAGTAACGATCGCGCCCCCAAATCCATTGACCTGAATGCCGGGAACAAAAAATGCGGTAAGCAGAAGTGCAATTGCAGTTAAAAGCCAGGTTACGAGAAATTTAGGCATAGAAACATCCTCAGTAACTTCAGGGGAATTGCAGAAGGGTCGTCAAGGCGAAGGGATGAAATATAAAGTTCAGCGCTTTTTCAATTCTTTAAATCGTGATCATCGTAACCAACAAAACCAAAAGCGTAGCCAGAAGCTCTAATCGAAGACTCGTCGTTGAGTGAGACATAACAACCTAAAAATCCAGCAGTGCTAGAAAACGGTAGCTTTACTTACAAAATTGTAAGGGATCTGGGCTTTAGGGTGATCAATTTAGGCTGAATTTTCTAGGTTCTGGCATCAATGGAGTCCAGAACCCTTACGGTATCGACATTAGCTGTACCTGCCCTAGTCTGATAGCTAGGGTCTGAAAAGGCTCGGGATCAGCATTTTACCCTTGGAAATTCCCCATCTTGCCCTTTAGCGAGGGAAGACAGGGAAGGATCCTAGAGTGGGTGGAACTCGGCTCAATCTAGCTGCCCATTAGGGAAGCTAGACGACAGATAAAACCTTCCCAGAGAGACTGTTCTAGCGAATGTATTCCTTCAAAACGCTATTGCGGTTAGGATGGCGCAATTTGCGTAGGGCTTTGGCTTCAATTTGGCGAATCCGTTCACGGGTAACGTTAAAGATTTGCCCAATTTCTTCCAGGGTTTTCATGCGGCCATCATCCAAACCATAGCGAAGACGCAAGACATCCCGCTCACGGGGGCTGAGGGTGCCCAAGACATTCTCTAAATCTTCCCGGAGTAAGCTCTTGGAGACTTCATCTTCCGGGGTTTCCCCATCGGACTCAATAAAATCCCCCAGGCGAGAATCTTCTTCTTTACCAATGGGGGTTTCTAGGGATATGGGCAGTTGAGCGGATTTGGCGATAAACCGCAGTTTCTCGATCGTCATTTCCATGCGAGTCGCAATTTCTTCTTCCGTAGGCTTGCGACCCATTTCTTGAGAGAGTAATTTGGTGGTTTTTTTAATGCGGGAAATGGTTTCGTAGAGGTGAACCGGTAGGCGAATCGTCCGGGACTGATCTGCGATCGCTCGGGTAATGGCTTGACGAATCCACCAAGTGGCATAGGTGGAAAACTTGTATCCTTTTTCGTGGTCAAATTTTTCTGCAGCCCGAATCAAGCCTAAACTTCCTTCTTGGATGAGGTCTTGGAAGGATAGACCCCGGTTCATATATTTCTTGGCAATGGAAACCACTAAGCGGAGGTTGGATTGCACCATTTTTTCCTTCGCTTTGCGACCTTGGTAGAGCCGACGCTGAAAGGCATTCAGCGGCATTTTCATCTCTTGGGCCCATTCATCGTCCCGAGGTTCCCGATCGAGACGATCCGTGAGTTTTTCACGAACCCGCTCTAATTCGAGCAGATCAGCGATTTTACGCGCTAATTCAATCTCTTCATCGGCCCGTAAGAGTCGGATTCTGCCAATTTCCTGCAGATAAAGCCGGATGGAATCTTCCGTATAGTGCTTCTTCTTTGCAACAGCCTCCTTACGACGGGCGGCGGCTGAGCGGTTTTTATCAGCCTTGTCATCTCCATCGGTGTTTAACTGATTAATCGGGATTTCTATATCGGTTTCCCCCGTCAGAGATTGATCTATATCCCCATCAGGGGACAGTGCCAAGGCAAGAGACGCTAGATCTTCCTGGGTGATTTTTAAATCTGGGGTGACCTTACTTTTCTTGTCCTTAGAACTTCCCTTCGGGATGAGCAGATCAGTCTCAGGCTCAGATTCTGCAACGAGTAGATGATTCGCCTGGGTCATGCCGCTTCCTCTTGCTCCTTAGATAGCTAAATGGTGAATTTGTCGAAGTTTTCGTGCCCACAACGATAAGCAGAGTGCCGAGAAAGCACACCGTCATCTCGGGGAGAAAATACTTTATTCATTGGCTATTTCTAGCTCAACTTTTGGCTTTAAACAACAATTTGATTGCTAAAAGGCTATGTCCAGCCGCAATCCTGCTAAAGCTTTCCTGATTGTAACTGTTCTGATTAAAGTTGTCGGTAGAAACAGCGAATTTCATGGCTGACCTGAATCAGAGCCGACAATAAAACGCGGACAAGGCATTGCCAATGGCTTCAGAACAGCAGAGAAACGGGATGGGAGGGATCTTCCCCAAGACTGTTACAATTCTTAATGTTTAAGGTGCGCAGGAGAGAAGGTTGCGAGGATCTCTGCCTCGGTGCTTGGCCTGTCCAACGACGTTGCGGCTGCAAGGGGTAAATTTGACGGAACCTCAGGATAAGGCTCTCGTCTACCCTTGGCCTGCGGCAAGCTGTAGTTTTTAATACCAGATCTGTTTATTGTCCAGAAGGCTAGACCCCATGAATTTGCAGTTGCTTTGGCTCAATTTCACGATCGCGGTATGTCTGACGACCGCTACCGCTTGCCGTGTCGATCGCTCCACGGGGTCAACGGCAGAGCTTGGGGCTGTAGCGATCGAGGATCGTTCTGTTCCGGTCGAACAGGTTCAGGAGGGGGTGACCTCAACTGTTGGTCTAACGGCACCGGACTCTTGGCCCCCGGAAAC
>JBEAPM010000508.1:0-17051 GCA_041164445.1 Cyanobacteriota bacterium | reverse complement strand
CTTTAGATCCCCCGGTTTCTTCTCGATGAAAAGCCAAGATTGAACGGCGAAAACCAGAGAAACCGGGGATCTCGGCGCAACTCCCCAGATTAAGACGATCGTTTGTGGCGTGATGCTAACTAGATCAAGACGATCGCCTTTGTTCTAGAACGATCGTTTTTCTGATACATTACTGCATGACTCTACAAATTTGATACCCCTTTCAACGTCCTGACGATAGATGGCTGCGAAGGGAAGTACTGAAAATTGCATCGCAATGTCTTCAGGTGTGCAGCCATTGTGGCACTGAGCCAGCCGACGCTCTCCGGTTAATCGGCTTACGCCCATAGGAATACTACCGGATTTCCATCGGTATGATACCCTAAATACATCTTTTAAGGTGAATCTGTGCGGCAATTGGAACGTCCGATCCTCTCCCAACCCTCTGTTTCTCTCCCTCACCCACAACTGACAAAGAAACCCTGGTTCCATGGGTTTGCCTGGGGATGTGTTTATGGGGCTCTCGCGATCGTTTCTGGGAGCTTAGGCCTGGGAGGTGCTTTTTTAATCACCAATCCTTTTGCCGCCGAAACCCGTGTTCAAACCAATCCCCTAGAGAGCTTTAGCCTGCGTTTGACTCAAGGAGTCATTCCCTATAGCCTCTCTCGCCCCGTCAACATTGTCGTCATGGGGATCGATCGGGTTGAAGGAACAGAGCCGGGAACCCCCGATAGTTTTTCGGGACGCAGTGACACCTTGTTAGTGGTGCGTTTTAACCCAGAGCAAGATCAGGTGAATGTGCTTTCCATTCCCCGCGATACCCGGGTCGAAATCCCCAACTATGGCTTCACTAAAATTAATCATGCCAATTGGTTTGGCGGGCCAAAATTAGTGCAGTCTGTCCTCACCCATAATTTTAATAACCTAGAACTCGATCGCTACGTTCGAGTAGACACCGGAATTTTCCGAGAAATTATTGACGCAATTGGTGGGGTAGAAGTGAATGTACCCAAAGCAATGCAATATGATGATTATACCCAGGGATTACATATTGACTTACAACCTGGACTCCAAACCTTAAACGGCGATCAGGCAGAACAATTTGCCCGCTTTCGCTACGATGAATATGGAGATATTGGCCGAGTTCAGCGTCAGCAAATCCTCCTCACATCCCTACGCCAAAAGCTGAATAGTCCCACCCTCATCACCAAAGTTCCCCAACTCCTCAAACTATTGGAGAGCTATGTAGATACCAATTTAAGCTCTGAAGAACTCTTAGCTTTAGCGGGGTTTACCCTCAACCTCAAGGGCGACAATTTAAACTTGGTGATGTTGCCCGGACGGGCTAGTTATCCGGGGGAATTTGGGGCCAGTTATTGGCTGCCGGATTTAGAGGCTCAGGATAAAATTTTGGCTACCCAGTTTAACCAATCCACCTTATTGGCGGATGCCAATGTCTATGCCCGCAGTGATCTGGCGGAGGCACAACCCTTGATTGCCATTCAAAATGCATCAGGAGTGCCGGATCAGGCTCAATTAATGGCGGACTATCTGGCTGAGCAAGGATTTCACAATCTCTATATTGTTGAGGACTGGCCCAGTCCCCTCAGAAATACCGAAATTATTGCCCAGCGGGGCGATCGAGAATCCGCTGAACTCGTACAAGCGCAACTCAATTTAGGGGTAGTGGCCGCTACCTCCACCGGAGCGATCGAATCGGATATTACCATTCGTTTGGGCCGGGATAGCGTAAACTTTTTACGAGAGTATGATGATGGGAATGCCCTCTAAAGGAGCGCACCTTGATACGACGATTTAATACCGCTATTTTCTATGATCTTGAAAACTTGACTCAGGGAAGTAATTTCTCTAAGGATTTTATTCAAAATTTTTCTTTGCGCCCCATTTACGACAAGATTAGCGAACTAGAGATTGTTGAACAAATTTCCCTACAAAGGGCCTATGCGAACTGGAGCGATCCACGCCTAAGTGTCTTAAAAAACGAAATTAATCACCTGGGTATTGATCCCATTCAAATTTTTGGATTTACCCGTCATCCCATTAAAAATGCTGCTGATATTCAACTCGTTGTGGATGCAATGGATATTACCTTGACCCGTCCCCACATTGATGTGTATGTCGTGGTATCCGGAGATGGTGGCTTTGCCGCACTCGCTAAAAAGCTCCATGAATACGGTCGCCAGGTGATTGGATGTGCTTACGAAACCGCCGCCAATGAAATCTTCAAATCGGTATGTGATTACTTTATTGAATTAGACCCGCC
Organism: Cyanobacteriota bacterium; assembly: GCA_041164445.1. Classification (GTDB taxonomy): domain Bacteria; phylum Cyanobacteriota; class Cyanobacteriia; order Prochlorotrichales; family Prochlorotrichaceae; genus JBEAPM01. The sequence goes on along the minus strand of JBEAPM010000508.1, from coordinate 14,788 downwards.
CAGTGAAACCATTGAACCGAGCAAAACGATCGTTTATAACGATAAAGGTTATGGGGTTGGCATTACCCACCCCCTCGTAGTACGTTTAGCTCAAAAGATTGGCATTTTAGAAGAGCAAAACTTTGCCGAAATCCTGCGCTACAGTGAAGAACTACTGAACTGGTTTTATCATGATACTGAAGCTCGCCAACAGTTAGAAGCAGAAGGAATTCATCTATCTGTAATTCGGGAAGCCTTTAAGTATGGTATTCCAGGCTTTAAGCCGGAGCGTATTGGCTTTGGTAAGTTTGCTGAACTCTTACAATTTGTCTGTACCGATCGCCCCTTTTGTATTGCCCTACAACCCCCTTCTAATCTCCTCTTACTCTCCCGTGAGCATATCCCCGATACAGTAGAACCCTTACCCGACTTAGCCGCCGCCGATCTTCATTGTCTTGAGCGGTATCAAAACCTATTATCCAGTGGTAAACCCCGTATTGTTATTAATGCCATTTTTAACGATCGTTTACTCTTTGCCCAGATTTTACATCTCTTCTGGAGCGATCGGGATCAACCTAAATCCTTAGACGTTTGGGTCGATCGTTTAGCCCAGCAATGGTCTCAATTTACGATCGAAGAGTGGCATAATTTTTGTTTAACCTTATTAAATTGCGAATTTCTAACGGGAATCCCAGAAGAGGATCCTTTAAATCAACAACGCCTCTATTGGAGTGCAGACGTTCCTAAATTGGATCAAATTTTTGAAAAGATTCAACACCTATCCCACACAAAACTGGACAGTATATTAGCCACTAGTCTCAGTGCAGAAGTCTTTGCCCAGTTATTTCCTTGGTAGACCTGTTTCCGGGTAGATTTCCTGGCTTTCTACCGAAAGCAAAAAAATGGAAGAGCGCCTTAAGTTGGTAGTCCTAACTTTCTAATTTATTGGGAATTCCTTCACAACCGCCCGGAATAGTGGCACGAGAGGCCTCACCACACCAGGCACAACAGTAATAGCGCTGCTCCTCCGAGAGCCGTAAGACACCAGTAAAATCCGCATTTTCCACCACCGTTCCCGTAAATTCTCCCGTTTCAAAGTTGGGACGATCGGTACGGTTACGAGGACTCGCGGTTTCTGCAGATCCGTAGAAAAATTCAACCCCGAGCAGATCGGCCCCCGCAAGATTTGCCCCATATAAAATGGTACGGGTCAAATTGGCTTTCACTAAATCACAGTTGCTTAAATCTGCATTCACGAGGTTTAAATCACTGAGATCGGTGCGGCGCAAATCTGTTCCCGATAGGTTACTTTTAGCTAACATCACCCCCAGATCAATCACCTTCACCCCTTGGGCCCGATCTTCCGCATACCCGCCAATCCCATCTAAAATAGCCCGCCCTAAATGTTGGTCTCGCTTTAGCGGCGTTAACAGCCTCGATCGGGAGAGAAAACGAATAATTTTCGCTTTCCCTTCTCCATCCACACTGCTCAAAATAGCCGCCGTTCGTCCCTCCGCGATCGCCCTTTCCTGGGGCCAATCTTCTAAAAGTCCCTCTTCATCTAAGACCAGATCAGAAATGCCTTGAAAGTAAGAATCGATCGTTTGTTGTTGGGTAATTAAATTCTGCTGAGCCGTCAATAAATTTTGCTGAATCGTTAGATCCTTAGAGATCACATACTGTCGCCAGGCAATGTACACCGCCAGAATGGCGATCAGCACTTGTCCAGCCGCCCCCAACACTTCCCCTAAAGCCCCCACAATATCCCAGTCAATCTGACGAATCGCCCGAATCGTTTCGTCTCCAAAGCCCGTAAATTCAACAAAGGCCGCCAAGGCACAGATCAGCCCCAGACTCCCCACCAAGGGTTTTCCCCAGCGATCGACCAAGAGTTCCTGAGCCCAAAACCGCACCTCTGGCCAGAGCAAGCGTAGCGCCAAAATCAAGGTCACCAGCGCCCCCGCCATACCAATCAAAAAAATGCGGTAGAGCATACCCAACAGGGTTACGACAATACTCAACAGCAGCAGCGGAGTCTGGGGAAAGGCCGCATTACTCGCCACAGCCGCTACGGAGGGACTCTCGGCAACAGGCTTCGGAACAGTAGTCTCAAGCTCCAAAGCAGGCGGATCAATCGAGTCGGTCATCAGTCAGAACCTATAGCATTTTTGCCCATCAGCATCATATAGCACGTTTTATAGCGCCGCCATTCGCCCTTAAGCCCTTAAGTTAGCAAAACCTTAACGTTGGGATTCCGTTTCCTTAATATTCACCTCCTACTGTAATAAAGGTTTTTCGCTTCAGGATAAACGGGACAACAGGGCGCGGTGCCACCAATACCACCCACCTAATGGTTGTTCGCCCTGTAGCCAAGCCCTTGTCGTATCGATTATTTGGTGTAATTGGAGTAACTTTTATGTCCATTAGCGGCAAAACCTTCAAGAAAAATTCCGTTGCTTTTAAAATTTCTTGTGCTGTAGCTGGGCTTTTAGCTGCGATGGGTCTATCCACTGCTCCCGCTCAGTCCCAAAGTATTGATTATGGTTCCCGTGATCCCAACCTGATTTTGATTGATGGATCGAGTACGGTATTCCCCATCACTGAAGCAGTAGCAGAAGAGTTTCAGAACGATACTCCTCAAGTGAATGTTGCAGTAGGTGTATCCGGAACTGGTGGCGGCTTTAAGAAATTTTGTGTCGGCGAAACCTACATTTCTAACGCATCGCGCCCCATCAAACAATCAGAGATTGACGCTTGTGCAGCCAACGGTATTCGTTACATCGAACTCCCGGTTGCCTTTGATGCCCTAACCGTAGCGGTTAACCCAGAAAACACCTGGGCCGATATCATGACCGTAGACGATCTCAAGAAAATTTGGGAAGCAGCGGCGGAAGGCAAAATTGATAGCTGGGATGATGTGCGTCCTGAATGGCCGTCTGAACCCTTGTCTCTGTTTGGCCCCGGTACGGATTCCGGTACCTTCGACTACTTCAACGAAGCGATCGTTGGTGGAGATCCCCGCGCTGACTACACCGCTAGTGAAGATGACAATATTTTGGTGCAAGGGATTGCAAACTCCAAGGGCGCTTTGGGTTATTTCGGTTTTGCGTACTATTTGGGCAACAAAGACCGCATCAACTCCGTTGAAATTATTAACCCCTCCACGGGTGAAGCGGTTCCTCCCTCTAGCGAAAACGTGGAATCCAATCGCTATGTTCCCCTCTCTCGGCCCATTTTCATTTATGTGAATGCGGATGCAGCATCCTTCCGCAGTACACCGTTAGGCCGGAACATTCGCAGTTTCGTGAACTACTATATGAACGAAGGATCTCAGTTTGTAGAAGAAGTGGGTTATATCCCCTTGCCCGAAAGAGCTTATAGCCTTGGCTTTCGGAACTTCAATCTGGGCCGTACCGGTAGTCGTTTTGTCGGTCGCGAAACCGTTGGAGTCAAAATTGAGGACATCCTCGAATTAGAAGCCCAATAATTACTGCAAATAATCCCGTTGCGATTCCCCAGTTCTGGGGAATTTGAGGATAGTTGCACATCATGTTTCGGATACGTCTGTCCAGCTTGTCTGGTTCAGGCGTATCGTGGTAACAAAATAGCGTCATTAACCTGGGAGCCTCTTAAAGCGGTGCAACAACAGAAACGAACCTCCTTCTCGATCTTGCTAGGGCTGATCAACCGTCCGATGTTGGCTTTATCTGTTTTAATACACATTGGCCTGCTCTCTATTCCGTTACCGGAAAAAGCCGAATCGGCGGCTGAGGATATTCCTGAAGAGATGGCTGCGGATCTTTCTCAAATCACCTTAGCTAGTTCTCCCTTGGTAGAAGAGACTCCCCTCGCAGTTCCCAGCCTAGATCCCACCCCCACCGCTACGCCCACCCCCACGAGTACCGCTGATGTCTCTCGGGCCCCCCGCCCTCCCCAAAAATTCACCCCCACTCCTGTCCCTAGGGCCACAGCCACTCTTAAACCAACTCCAACTCCAACTCCAACCCCACTACCCACCACTCCAGAAACAGTTGTAGGAACCCCATCAGAAAAGCCGCCTACTGCAGCAACACTTCCCCCTCAGCTTCCCGTTCCCACACCACCCTCATCCCCTGAAACCCCACCCCCGCCTCCCGTTGAATTGGAAGATCCCACGGCGGGGCTTTCCCGTGAGGAAGTACGGGCTCAATTTGCGGAGTTCCGCCTCAAACTCCGAGAATCAGACAGTGACCAAGTTTATCCAGCTTTATTGGATCAACCCAGTGCTTTTTTTGGGGCAGATGTGTCCTCGGCAGAGATTGCTAGCCAAGATGATTGTCTGCCGTTGATGATCTATTGTTGGTGGCAACCGCTAGAAACTCCTCGCAATATGTTAAGGCTTCTGAAAGAGCAAAATTTTTTGGCTAATTTAGAGTTTGAGGAAATTTCTCAAGGGTATGCCCAGGGGAACCTCTATCATCTGGTGAACAAGGGGACGGGAGCCCCCACGACTTACTATGTCACGTTAACCAAACCTAAAGGGGCAACTGCTACAGGGACTTTAGTGGGTTTTTGGACGATTAATCCGAGGGATTTCGTGTTGGAGTAAGGTGAAATAGGTTGGGGGCGTAGAATGTCGATCGGGTAAAACAACGCAAGCCCCACTAAATTAGTGAAGCTTAAACAAGTGCCCCAATTTCTCTGCTTTTGTTGCCAAGTATTGAGAATTATAGGGAGTCGCTTCAATAAATAAAGGAACACGATCGACAATTTCAATGCCATAGCCCCCTAATCCTGCAATTTTGCGGGGATTATTGGTAATTAGGCGGATCTTTTGAACTCCTAAATCATTGAGAATCTGAGCACCAATGCCATAATTGCGAAGATCCGGAGGAAATCCTAACCGTTCATTCGCTTCCACCGTATCTAACCCCATATCCTGTAAACTATAGGCTTTAATTTTATTAATTAAACCAATGCCTCGTCCCTCTTGGCGCAGGTAAACTACAACCCCCTGACCCGCGTTTTCAATCATTTTAAGGGCGGCTTGGAGTTGCATTCGGCAATCACAACGGAGAGAGCCAAAGGCATCCCCCGTTAAACATTCGGAGTGAACCCGTACCATCACCGATTGTTCCTGAAAAAGCCGAGGATTCCCCTTGACGATCGCGACATGTTCAAAATCATCTAAGGTATTGCGATAGGCATAAATTTGAAAAATGCCAAATTCCGTCGGCAGTTCTGCGACGGTTTCACGAACCACAAACCGTTCATGTTGGAGCCGATAGCTAATCAAATCAGCAATACTAATAATTTTCAAATCAAATTTTTGTGCATAGTCCAATAACTCAGACAAGCGAGCCATGGAACCATCCGGGTTTTGAATTTCACAAATTACCCCGGCGGGATAAAGCCCTGCTAACTGGGCTAAATCCACGGCTGCCTCCGTATGACCGGCCCGTTTCAGCACCCCCCCTACCCGCGATCGTAGGGGAAAGATGTGTCCTGGTCGCCGTAAATCACTGGGTTTACTCAAGGGATTAATGACGGTTTGAATGGTGCGAGCCCGATCGTCGGCAGAAATTCCAGTACTGACCCCGAGATGAGGAGCGGCATCAATGCTGACGGTAAAGGCGGTTTGATTACTATCCGTATTACGATCGACCATGAGGGGAATTTCCAGTTGATCGAGACGATCGCCTGTCATGGCTAAACAGATTAACCCTCGCGCTTCCACCGCCATAAAATTAATTAAATCGGGGGTGGCAAATTGGGCGGCACAAATGAGATCTCCTTCATTCTCTCGATTTTCATCATCAACAACAACGATCGCTTTACCACATTTTAAGTCGTTTAAGGCTTCAGAAATCGGATGAAACATAGCGTAGATTTTAAGGTTTTAAGTTTGGCTATCAACGTTTTGAGTCGCTGAGATTAACCGAGAAGTATTGACCGAGAAGTCTGGTGAAGAAACCCGTTCCCTGCCCCAGACGGAGAGATCAGAGAATAGAGAAATCCGCATCATTCTAACAACGGTGCATCAAGAGGTGCAATCAAAAAGTATATACACCGTAGCCTAGGAAAAGGGAGAAAAGCGATCGTTTTCCAGATCAATTGCAAGCTGGATGCACAGGAAATCCTCGATCCTACGGGAGAAACCCCCTATTGTACAATAGAGAATCTAGGGCGACCAACTTAAGGGGGAAGCCGAATCTAGCGGATGAGTGGAGAGAAGAGTGCACCATATTTCTATTCGGACGGCAGACATTCACCAAGCCATTACCTTTTATGAAATCTTAGGGTTTTGCGTGATGGATCGGTTTACCACGGGCGCAACCTTAGCCTGTTGGCTGGAAGGACAGGGCGGACGTATCGAACTGATTCAAATTCCCCAACCCCGATCGGCCCCCGATGCCTTTGGAGATGAGCATTACACCGGGTATTACCACATCTCCTTTGACCTCACTCAGGAGCTAGCTGACCATAATCTTAGCCTAGAACAATGGTTACAAGCTTGGAGCGATCGGGTGGAACAGCAACGCCAACAGTCCGATCGTCCCTTGGCTCCGCTTCGGGTATTACTCCCTCCCCAACAGCAAATGATTAACGATAAAGTGTATGAAGTAACTTTTGTTGCGGATAACGATGGTTTACCCTTGGAATTTATAAAGTCCTGTTAGCGCGGCTGGACGCGATCTGAGGATGCGCCCTGAAACGGTAACCTGTGAAGTGCCCGACCTTTTTCGGAGAAATTTGGATGACTGTACCCGTAGCTGAACCGTTTCCGGATAACTGGTCTTACATCAAAACCGAGCTAAACTGGCTCGATCGGGTGTTAGTTATGGCGGTGGGACGACATCGCCGCGACTTGAAGGAAACGGAAGGCATGACCCGCAATGCCCGCGATCGGGTAACGCGACACTGGTGGAAAGGGGTGATTACCCTGGATCAGTCTCCCAATTATGATGAATATCGCCCTGGCGCTGCACCGGATCTTACGCCACCTCAATCTGGAAATGCTCCCCCTCAAGGCGCTGCCCCCTCCCAAGGATCCTCCACACCCCCGGCCAACTCCGCCCCAAACTCCGGGGGTCGATCGATTCCACCCCTGACCTACCAGGAACAATTAGCGGCCCGTATCCAAGCCAGTCGCCAGCAAGGGGTGTTACTGGGGTTGCCCGCCCTCGAAGAACGATTAGGCTTAACCACCTTTGAGAAAAATCTGGTCTTGTTAAGCTTGGCTCCGGAAGTAAATCGTCGCTTTTCCCGCCTCTATGGTGTGCTGCAGGAATCGGATCACCAGGAGCGTCCTTTGGTGGACTTAGCGTTTAAACTCTTTTGCCGGAATGACCAAGAGTGGCAAGCCGCTCGCCTGCGCTTAGGCACCCAATCCCCCTTAGTTCAGTACGGCTTTGTGACTTTTGTTAACGAGTCTGACCAACCCCTGCTCACCCAAACCTTGAAGCTGACGGATACCTTTGTTAACTTTTTGCTGGCGGAGCATCTAGATACAGCCTGGTTGGATCGCCTGCTAGACTCCCACTTGAAACTGGAACTGGAGGCAACAACGGGTCTGCTGGGTCGAGAGCGATCGTCTCCCGTGAGTCCCTCTTTGGCAGAGCGTAGTCCCGATCCGGTTTCCACCCTGCATCCGACCCCTGCGATGCCGTCCCAGTCCTTGGGTTTAGGGGATTTATGGGCTCAGTTAGTTTTGCCGCAACCCACCCTCGATCGCTTAGAAAAAGTGGTGTTACGCTTACGCCTCAATGGTAATCCTACGGGAATCACCGGCAAACCAGATTCTGGACGTTTACTCCTCATTCACGGTCCCAAGGGTACCGGCAAAACCCTAATTGCCCAAGCTCTGGCCCAGCGTCTAGAGTTACCCTTATATCGCTTTAACCTCCGCCATTACAGCCCCGAACAGTACGGGGCCTTATTGCAACTGCTCCGATCGCTCCCGACGGCAGTCACACTCCTGGAACCCTGTGGGCTCTGGCTGGGACGGCGGTCTCCGCTCCTCTCCCTCGGTTTACTGGAATGGATTCATCAGCAACAGGCCAAAGGGGGGCTGATGATTGCGGAAGGTGAATTTGCGGTGCCGTTGCCCCTCGCGGTGAGACGATCGGTAGACGAACAATTGAGCCTAGCCCTGCCCAATGCCACGGAGCGCCTCCAACTTTGGAAACAAGCCTTTGCGCGGGAAATGGCCTTAGATCTCAGTGTGGACTGGCAAAGTTTCTGGGCGAAGCTGTCCCATCAGTACCGCCTCAGTGGTGCAGACATTGCCCACCTGGCCCGTGAAGCCGGTCACCAAGCCCAGGTCTCGGGGGAACTGATGATTACGCCCCGCCACCTGCAGGCAGTCTTAAAGACCTATGTCTCGAATGCAAGATAGGGATTGTGGCGGGTAGCTGTGCCGCCTGCCGCAATGAATCAATCTAGTAATCTAGGTGCCCTAAAACTGTCGTCGGCTAAAAATGAGCATAGCGATCGCTAAAATCAGGGTTGTATAAAGACAGCCATAGCCCGCATTGATAGCGAGGGTTGTGCCATCGGGTAAGGCATTATAAACCGCCAGATCACGGTAATTGAGGCGGGATAAATCCGGCAAAACCAAATATAAATATCTGGCGAACCGTTGCAGATCTGGATTTTCCGTCAGTTCAATTAAGCGCACCAAATCCTGACTAAATTGCCCCACCAAAAAGACGGCTAACGTCAACAACGTGGCAAGCAGAGAACTGGTGGAGACCCCAAACAAAATGGCAACGGCAATGACCAGAGACAGTTGCAAGATCAAAAACAAATTGGTAATGACGATCGCTAGGGGAGCATAGGCAATACCTTTGAAAGACAAGATGGCCATGTAGATCAACGTCATTGCAGCCACCAAGAGGCTAATCACCGCAGACAGGCCTAAGTGCTTGCCAATAATTAACTCACTGCGGCTCATGGGTTTGGCTAATAAGACAATGACCGTCCGTTTTTCAATCTCTTTATTAATTAAATTGGTGCCCACAAAAACCGTCACCATTAAACCAAACAAAGCAATGCTAGCCAGCCCCACGTCCAGAAAAATTTTATCCGCAGCAATGGACGCAGCTTCCGGTAGAATTTGAGCCGCTAACAGTAAAAAGACCGCAAAAGCCCCCACCAGATAGAGGACACGATCGCGGATCACTTCCCGAAAGACATTCTGAGCAATGACACTGATTCTAAATGGATTCATAAAAACGCCTCCAAGATTGTTGAGCAATGACAATGACTCAATTTCATGACAGCATCTTTTCAGTAATTCGCATGAATACAGCAATCCTAAATGGGTTGTGTAGTGTACGTACACCACACCACGGTTTCAGCAGTCTAGTACTCCTTGGTTTCTAGCTTCCCCTTGTTCAGGGGCTACCGTGTACACAGAAGTCTCGTTACAATCGCAAAACTTGAGTGGATCCCCTCTCCCCCTTAACACGGAAGTCCCCTTACTAAGGAGGATTTAGGGGGATCCAGCTAAATCGATCGGTTCCATCAAGATGGGTGTACACCGTAGCTTTTGCAAGGGGGTATTGATTGACCCTAACAGTACTAGTGTCCCCGCAAGATTAACCCAGCGTAACGACGGGCTTCAAACAGGTTAGCCGCCAATTTCATGAATATGCTTAGCAGTTTCAAAGAAATAGGCCGCGTTCTCTTCTGGGGTTTTGGGCAGAATGCCATGTCCCAAATTGAGAATATGCCCAGTTTTGCCCGCCTTCCGCACGGTATCTAAGAGACGATCGCGGATGGTCTGTTGAGAACCAAAAAGCACACAGGGATCGAGGTTACCTTGGACTTTGACCTCTGAACCCAGGCGCTGCCGAGCTTCCGCCATGTCTACCATCCAATCCACGCTGACAATATCTACGCCGGATTTGGCCATGCGCTCTAACACCCCCGCACTACCGCTGATGTAGAGAATTAAGGGAAAATCAGGGTGAATCGCTTTCACCTGCTGCACCACCCGTTGCTGATAAGGGAGAGCAAAGGTGTCGTAATCCATGGGGCTGAGTTGCCCGGCCCAAGAATCAAATAACTGAATGACCTGAGCGCCACAGTCAATTTGGTGACAGACGTAGCGAGCAATATTATCGGCAATTTTACCGAGGAACTTATGGAGTAAGTCAGGCTGGGTAAAGGCCATACTCTTAATGGTGCTGTAGTCCTTGGAGCTTTTGCCTTCAATGGAATAGGCCGCCAGGGTCCAGGGTGCGCCCACAAAGCCTAAGACGGTGGCCGCATTGCCTACTTCTTTGCGCAGGGTTTCTAAAATGGGGCGAATAAAGGGGGTAGCGGTGTCGGGATCCAACTCATGGACAGCTTCTACCTGCTCCGCAGTACGAATGGGGGGATCTAAAATGGGGCCCTTACTTTCAATAATGTCGAAGGGAATACCCATGCCCGGTAATGGGGTGAGAATATCGGAGAAGAGAATGACTCCATCGGGTTGAAAAGCGCGAAACGGTTGCAAGGAAATTTCGATCGCAAGGTCAGGGTTTTCCGATCGCTCCCGGAACGAGGGATATTTCTCCCGTAAATCCCGGTAAACCTTCATGTAGCGCCCCGCTTGACGCATCATCCACACCGGAGGACGGTGAACTTGTTCCCCTCGTGCAGCTCTCAATAATAAAGGAGCTTCCGTCATTCAACTTTTCTCCAAAGATCTCAATAGTAGGTATTCTGGCAACCACTTCAGACCAGAAACACAGGACGGTTTAAACCCAGCCTGTTTTTTCTGCCGATCGTTATGGTTTGGCAATGGATCATTATACTGGCTTAGATCAGCCTTTCATCATCCAAATTAGGCGCAGAGGATTAAATCGCAATCAGGGGGCGAATTTCATCCGCCATCTTCTGTCCTGCAGCATCAGCAGTCATAATCTCAATTTGTTCAGGACTGGCCACCCCTAGACCCAATTCCACCGCCCGCTGAATCTGCTCTAAATCCCACACAGAACCCTGGGCCACTGCAGCAGTGGTGCCCAATAAGCGCAGAATGCCCAGGGCTACTACGTCTACTGCGACTCGATCGGTTCCCGCCAGCATCACCCCTGCTTTGACTCGATCGCCCCGATCGGGCCCACCATTGACAAAGGCTTCCACACCATCCAGCAGGACTAAGGCGGGGGTATAGGCCTGATTAATCTCAGCGATCATTTGGCGCTGATAGCGGGATGAGTGCAATTCCCCCATGTAGTTGTGGGGATCACCGGGCACAAACTTGGCCACCAAGCCCACGGTATTTTTCAGGGCCAGGGTAAAATGCCCACCGTAGCGATGGGTTTTCAGACAACAGGTATTTACGATCGCTCCGGCCTGTAGGGCGGGGCGGGCAAAGGCAAACCCCTGAGACCAATGGGTACCCGCAGCGGGAAAATACTGCCAATCGTCCCGATCCAGTTCATCGAAAACCAGGGCTTCAAGTCCATAGCGATCCGCCAAGGCAAAGACCCCCTTGCTTTCCATGGCTTGACGAGTGTTGGCCATGCCAGAACGATCGCCGATCGTAATCTGACCAGATCCAGCATTTTGCAGATCTTGAATCAAAGCTTCTAGGAGTGGGGTATCGGTGGCGGCAGGGGCGGGATCCGCTGTGTTGTAGTTGGGTTTGAGGAATACGGTTTGATTCTGGAGCCCCTGAGGCTGGAGCAGATCGAGGGCTTGACGCATACCCGCCACCCGATCTTCACTGCGAATCAGCACAACCTGGCTAATGCCTCTATTGGATGCTGGCGGTTCAGGATTTAGACTGGTGTGGGGATTGGCAGGAATTGCCCCAGATTGGGGGGAAGAGGTCGCGGTTTTGCAGGCAACGGAGAAGGCGGCGCTACTAGCAGCTAGACCGGCGAGTTTGAGAATTTTGCGTCGGCTGTAGTCTTGAGAACGAGGATCGATAGACATAAGCTTTGGGAGTAGAGCAGCGTGAGTGAGGATTGAGACTAGTGTAATGGCGATCGCTCAGGAGAGGCTATTTGCGGTGATTGTAGGGTCCATTTATTGAAACCACGGAGGCACGGAGAGGGGATTGACTGATATACCGATATGATTTAGACCACGATAAGCTAACGTAACGTCAATCTTGCCCCGTAGGTTCAGTGTGATGAGTGCCCCCCAGTCTTCTCAACTCGATTGGAGCCGTTTACAGCAGGCCCTAACTTTTGAAGTGGATCGCCACTTTAATGATGTGCAGGGTAAGCAATATCGGTTTAGTGAGTTCCTGTCTCTGCAATTGCAAGCACCACCGGAATCTTGGCAATCTGGCGATCGAGAAAAATTACGGGACTTGAGCGATCGATTTCAGGGCTATGCTGACCTCAGTTATGCCGATCGTCAACATTTGGTGGCGGAAACCCGACGCACGTTACATCAATTACGCTCTATTTACCAAACCCCAGAGAGTAAGGCCGGTGAGTCATTCCCCTCCTCTGCTCAACCCTCTCCCAGCGTTAAAACCCCGAAAACGGCTCCCCTCAATAGCCCCAGTCACCATACTTCCCAGGTTTTACCCGTCACTACTGCTTTGTCCCAGGTCAATGGGGTGGGGCCCCGCACGGCCACCTTATTGCAACTTCTAGACCTTTATACTATTCACGATATTCTCTCCTACTACCCTAGGGATTATCTGGACTATGCCCGGCAATTGCCCATCCGGGATCTCCAAGAAGGGGAAACCGCTACGGTGATTGGCACGGTGAAGCGCTGCAACTGTTTTACAAGCCCTAAAAATAAGAAGTTAAGTATTTTTGAACTGATCATGACCGATCGCAGTGGGGAACTGCGCCTGAGTCGCTTTTGGGCCGGTATGCGCTATACCAACAAAGGTTGGCAGGAAGCCCAGAAAAAGCTCTATCCTCCGGGAGCAACGATCGCTGCTTCGGGGTTAGTGAAGCGAGGCAAACGGGGCAAAACCTTGGATAATCCCCAGATTGAAGTGCTGGATCACGGAGCCAGTACGATCGAGTCCAGTGGCATTGGGCGGATTGTGCCGGTCTACAGCTTGACGGAAGGGGTGAGTGGGGATCTGGTGCGGCGCACGGTGATTGCGGCCCTGCCCTCGGTGCAGACGATGGTAGATCCCCTGCCGGAGTCTTTGCGCCAAACTTACGAATTAATGGATTTCAGGACGGCGATTGCCCAAATTCATTTTCCCGAATCCCAAGTCCTTCTGGATCAGGCTCGGCATCGCCTAGTGTTTGATGAGTTTTTCTACTTACAACTGGGGTTACTTCGGCGGCAACGGGAACGCCAACAGTTACCCGCTCAGGTGTTTGCCCCTCAATCGGGAAGTTTAGTGGATCAGTTTTACCAACAACTGCCGTTTCAACTGACGGGAGCCCAGCAGCGGGTTGTGAGCGAAATTCTCCAGGATTTAGAAAAGCCTAGCCCCATGAATCGTCTGGTGCAGGGAGATGTGGGGGCCGGAAAAACGATCGTGGCGGTGATTGCTTTGCTTGTGTCCATTCAGTGCGGGTTCCAGGGGGCACTGATGGCTCCCACGGAGGTCTTGGCGGAGCAACACTATCGCAAACTGGTGACTTGGCTCAATCCCCTCTGTTTATCGGTGGAACTGTTGACGGGATCTACCCGGGCCGCGAAACGGCGAGAAATTTTAGAACACCTGGAAACGGGACAATTGCCCCTACTGGTGGGAACCCATGCCCTGATTCAGCCGGGGGTTAATTTTCAGAAGTTGGGACTGGTGGTGATTGATGAACAACATCGTTTTGGCGTGGAGCAACGGGCCAAGCTGCAGGCCAAGGGCAATAATCCCCACCTTCTCAGCATGACCGCGACCCCCATTCCCCGCACCTTAGCTTTGACGTTACACGGGGATTTAGAGGTCAGCCAAATTGATGAGTTGCCACCAGGGCGACAGGCGATCCAAACCACACTCCTCACCCCCAGCGATCGTCCCCATGCCTACGATCTGATCCGGCGAGAAATTGCTAAGGGGCAGCAGGTCTATGTGGTGTTGCCCCTCGTGGAAGAATCGGAAAAAATTGATCTCAAATCGGCGATCGAAGAGCACAAGCAACTCAAGGAGCAGATTTTTCCCGAATTTGAAGTAGGGTTACTGCACGGGCGCATGAGTTCAGCGGAAAAGGACGAAGCCATCCAAGCTTTTCGCGCCGCTAAAACCCAAATTTTAGTCTCCACCACCGTGGTCGAAGTGGGGGTCGATATTCCCAATGCCACGGTCATGTTAATTGAACACGCCGAGCGGTTTGGTCTCTCTCAACTGCACCAACTGCGGGGGCGGGTGGGACGAGGCTCTGCCCAGTCCTTCTGTTTACTCCTCTCGGACTCTCGATCCGATACGGCCGCAGAGCGGTTGCAGGTGCTAGAGCAATCTCAAGATGGTTTTTTTATTGCAGAAATGGATTTGCGCCTGCGGGGCCCCGGCCAGGTCTTGGGCACCCGACAATCGGGCTTACCGGATTTTGCCCTGGCCAATTTAGTCTTGGATCAAGAAGTGCTGGAAATTGCCCGTCAAGCCGCCGAAACCCTCTTAAGCGAAGATCAAACCTTAAACCGTTGGCCAGGACTCAAACAGAGTTTAAACGATCGCTACCAAAAGCTCATGGGCGGGTTGATCTTAACCTAGTGCATCGTCAAATTAAAGTTTGTGGTAAAGGCGCTTCAGCCGAACCCGTGCATCTGCTGTAGTAAATTGCCAGTTCACAGATTTTTGTGATCCCCTAGTTGTAAAACTGGGGCGGGAGCGGCTGATGTCGATACCGTAAGGGTTATGGATTTAACTGATGATGCGCCCTAGGTATGGAGTAGTTTTAAG
>JBEAPM010000507.1:0-21839 GCA_041164445.1 Cyanobacteriota bacterium | reverse complement strand
CTTTGGACAAGACGATCGTCCTTCCGGCTTGGCTAGACCAAAACACCCGAAACCTGAGGTATGTGGTTTTTTTACAGCTTGACTAGGATAACACAAGGGTTCCGCTCTCGCTGAATTATTTGGGGGAACTTATCGCACTGTTCACCACACCAGAAGACCATGCCCTCTACCCAATGCTATTAGCAGACCACAAGGGTACAGCGTTTCGGTTTTGACCGTGAACAGCCTCGGCTTCTAGGGTCGGATTGTGACGACGGTTCCTCATTACCCATTTGTTATGACCTCTCTTCGTCCTACCCTGTATCCAATGATTCAACGCCTAGCGGATCGCATTGAAGAAATTTGGCGATCGGAATTAGAACTTTCTCCCTATCAAATGCCCGAAGATTTGGGATACATTGAGGGACGATTGGAAGGTGAACGGTTAGTGATTGAGAACTGTTGTTATGAAACCCCTCAATTTCGTAAGTTACACCTAGAGCTAGCAAAAGTCGGCACAGGATTAGATATTCTCCATTGCGTCATGTTTCCTCGATCGTCCTATGCCCTACCGATGTTTGGTGCAGATTTAGTGGGTAGCGATAAGGCTGGCATTAGTGCAGCGATCGTTGATTTATCCCCCACCAATCCGGAGCGAGTTTTAGATGAAACCTATCAAACCCAATTAAACGAAGTTCCTCACTTTGCCTTTTCCCAAGCCCGATCAGTGCCGGACTGGGGGGATATTTTTTCTAATCATTGTTTATTTGTGCGACCAGCGGATGCGATCGAAGAGAATGCTTTTTTAGAACGGCTCTCTGGTTTTTTACGGATCCATTGTCAGCAGGCGGCACAAAGCGTACCCCTCAAGACCCCTGAAGCGGAAGCCCAAAATCTGGCAGGGCAACGTTACTACTGTCAAAAACAACAACAAAACGATAAAACTCGTCGTGTTTTAGAAAAGGCGTTTGGGGAAGCGTGGGCAGAGCGTTACATGACTGAAATGTTATTTGATGTCATGTAATTCACGTTAATTCAAGGTGATGAGGACGGCGCACTTGCCTCCCTTAAGTGGGTACCCGACGATAACAGCTAAGTTGTTGCCTGAGTGCCTGACGAAAGGTTTGATCTTGCAGGTATTCCACAACCGCCATTGCCTTTTCCAGTTGGCCAATCTGGGCATAGTTGAGGGCGATCGTTTCGAGAAGGCTGGCCCGATCGTTGGGATCTTCCACAATGGTTTGATCCGGCGGAGCCCGAAAGACCAGTTGGCGGGACTCCGGATCAGCGATCGTTTGGGCAGTGCTTAGGGCTTGGTCGAGGGTAGCGGTGACTGCCTGGAAATTACCATCGGTGAGATAATAGGCGGCTAAAGTGACTAAAAATCGGGCTTTGTCTTCAGGTTTCTGGATGCGATTAGTGGCGGCAAGGGCGGTCTCCAAGGCATTGGCTTCAATCAGTTTTTCCGCCAGGTTATTTAAGATCCAAGACTGTTCCTCTTGAATATTGGGCACCGCGATCGCCAATTGGACTGCACCATTATAATCTTGGGCTTCCAGGTACTGGGTGATCATGTTCTGCAAGTGATACCCCAGCATACTGGGATCCCGTTGGAGGCGTTGCAGTGCTTGGGCTTGGAATTGTTGAGCTTGGGTCTGTTGTCCCGCTTTGTTAAAGGAGATCGCTAGGGTAATCAAGGCATCCGCCTGGTGAGGTTCAAAATCCAGTTGTTGGGTCATCGTTTCAGCTTGACGCAGCAGCGCTTGGCTCTGACGGAGATCTCCCTGTAAACGAGCTTGGTCAGCAAGGCCGACGAGGGTACGGATCCGATAGGGATGGCTGCCATTGTTGGTAATCCGAGGCAGCAGGTCTAGAGCGGCGGCAAAATCTCCTGTACCAGCATAGCCTAGGGCAATGCTCTGAAAGCCGGGATTGCGGTAGTCGGCCCACTGCTCCGGCAATTGTTCCAGGGCCGCCAGGGATGCAGCCCAGTCTCCTGCTTGGGCAGCGGCTTTGGCCAGAATGTTCAGCCACTCATTTTTATTCGTAAACGGATCATCCTCCGGCCAGGATTGAATGAGAGCTAAAGCGATCGTCCAGCGTTGAGCAGCAAAGTGCTGTTGGAGGAATGAACCCATGAGGCCGGAGCGTTGATCTGGATTCTCAATTTGTCTGGCGGCGGTTACCCCTTGCTCCAGAAGAGCCATCCTTTGCTCAGGCTGGGATTCTAGTGCGGCTAAGGCATTATAAAGGGTTGCCTGGGATGCGGGATCCCTGAGGGTTTTGACCAAGGGGAGGACTTCACTCACCCGCCCCGTGGTTTCCCCATAGATCCGCAGCACCCGGAGCAAGGCATTGTTTTGTAACTCTTCACTGGTTTCTTGCTTCGCCGTCTCGATCGCTTGTTGGAGGAGGATCTGGGCAGGTTGGGGTTGTCCCGCTTTCGATCGTTCTCCCGCTAGTTCTGCCAGCAGACTGGCCTTGATCATGGAATCATTAAGTTCAGACAATCGTGCCAGGGCCAAATCCCATTGCTGAGATTGAGCCTCCCGCCGCACCACCGCAGCGATCGTTTGATTGCCGTAAGACTGCAAACTGGGATCATGGTTGCGAAGCTCTTGCACTACCGCCAAGGCCTGATCGGCATTGCCCAGTTCTCCATAGGTCAGGGCGATCGGCTCTAAAACCCAAGCATGGCGGATAGGTTGGGGATGGTTCATCTGTCGGGCAAACTGAAGCGATTCCCCTAAAAGGGTTTCAGCCTGAGCAGTGTCCCCCAAATCCCGATAGCCTTGAGCAATGGCCGTTAGAGCCTTAGTTTGAAACTCAGCCCCTTGGAGGAACGTACTAGCGGTGATGGCTTGGTCTAGAATTTGCCGTGCCTGAACTGCATCCCCCAACGCCAGATAATGCGTAGCGATCGTGGTCAAGGATTGGGTTTTGACCGCACTATAGGCGGTGGGCAAAGCCTGAGCCATTTCTAGCAAAACCGGTAAAATCGTCAATGCCGTTTGGGGTTGATTCTGCTGGATCGCCTGCTCCACAAAGGTTTGTAAAATGCCCGTGGGGGTTTCTTCCAACAGCGATCGTAACGTCTCCATCCGTAACTGACTCGTTGGCGCAGGTCCCATCACCTGCACAACCCGCAACAACGCCTGAACCGCCGCCTCCAGGTTTTGGGATTGGGTATAGGTACGACTTCGCTCCATCCATTCCCACAGAAGATTATTTTGCCACTCCTGGCATTGGACCGGAGTGGCAGCTTGGAGGGGTTGGGCGATCGTCCCGAGGGGAATCGCACTCCAACCTAAGGTCAAAGCGATCGCTACTCCACGGCTGGGTTGCAAAGACTGGAATGGCAATGATTTGAAGTAGTGTCCCAAGGGGTGCATAACAACCTTTTTCCGTCATAAAGATGAGGGCAGATCGATACCGTAAGGGGTCTGAATTTGATTTGATGACGTGCCCTATAGCTCCGTAGTTCCTAGTTGACTCTGAATACAGCCGCTAATAGGTCACCATAAACTAATTCAAATTGTCGAGTATCCTCGATCAAGTCCTTTAAAGCAATCGGGAAGTTTCCGTTAAACGGGTTCCGAGCAATCGCAATATAGTCTACCTGCTCTATTGTTAAAGATTCTAGAATTTGTTCGTAACTGAATTGATCTGAATCTCCAGGGTAAATAACTCGGTTACTAAAAGGGAAATTATACAATCCATAAGGTCTGAGAGCGATCGTATAGATCGTTTTATCTGAAACATTTTGCTGTATCCATTGATAAACTTGGCTTAATGGACTTTCTGCATTTCTAACAAAAAGAATCGCCTCAAAATTTGGCAAGCCATTGGGGGGAAGGTAAGTTATAACCTGAATCAGACAGAGCAAAGAGAGTATTATGATTGTATGCCGAGGAGTAACTTTAATTTGCGTTGAAGCAGATCTACGGTGCAGCAAACTAATCCAAGATTTTGCTTGTCTTTGCAATCTAGAAGGCATAATCAAAAGAATACTTTGGCTGATCTTAAATATCAAAACAACAGCAACAACGGCAGTAACGGGAATTAACGTCAAACCATATCTTAACTGAGTCTTGAAGATCCATTGACCTCCTGCCCAGAATCCTGAGGAGTGAGGTGTGAATATAAAACTCATAAATGCAATAAAGTTAAACCCTATTAAGCTAGCAAAGGTAGATCTATCTACCCTGCTATCAACGAATAAGACTATTAATCCGAAAAGATTAATAAAACAGATCAAAATAATCGTTAAATTAGTATCATCCAAAACATATAAATTAGGGTTAAACAAATTATTGACTATCGATCCGGGAAAACCTGCTTTTAGAATACTGGATTCAAAGACTGAACTTAACTTAATAATATTACGAATGTACCAAAATCCACCTAACAATAAAGTAAAGCTAGACACCAAGCCAAGTCTTTTCAATAATTGAAAAACACCTGCTTGAGAACTGAGCGATCGTTTTAAGAAAGCTTCCATGCAGATTAATATTAGAAAGCCAATAAAATAGTAGAACCCATTTGGCTTAATCCCCACTCCGATACCCAGCAAGGAACCTAAAACAATCCAGTTCCTGCTCAATACTGGAGATCGTTGGCACTCAAGAAATATCCATAAAGCTAAAATTTCAATACAAGCAAGACTTAGATCATTTTGTCCAAAAGCATAAATAGCCCGCTGAAAATCGCTCTGAATCAAAAGAAAAATGATGATTGAGATATAGCTAATGGCATAGTAAAATGAACACTTAAAAATTTTGAGGTCTTGCAGGAACTGAACTAAGACAAGGATGATAATGCTAGTCAATGCCAAGGAATTTATGCCAAGCATCGAATCATTTTTCAGCGGCAAAAAACTCCAAATGTTAATTAGTTCATTACCACCCGGATATTGACTAAAACTCCCCTTCATTGTCCATAAACTACCCGTTTGTAAGTAATCTATAGCATTCGGCAAATGGTAGGTTACCACATCCCAGGAAATGAGTGGATGTACACGATGAATTTGGAAAAAATACTCAATAATCCAAGATTGAAGAGAAATACTAAAGACTGTGGCGATCAACAGCACTGCTAGGATTCCTTGCTTGTTCAAGGATAAAATTGTATCTGTCTGCCGATCAGTTTCGCTTGGTTTTAAGGGATTTAATCGAAGATATATCACAGACAATAGACTAATTGTCAATGACCCAATGAAGAGATTCAGGCTTTTTAAAATTCCTAAACTACCTAAAATTAATTCCAGTGCTGTTATCGAACAAAAGATAACTGAGATCCCCCACAGGAGCGATCGCATAGTATGCCGGGGAAAACATTGTTGTCCTGAATAAAAAGCGGGAATAAAAACCAGGACTGAATTCAGAAGAAAGAAAAAAATACCCATAGAAATTAAGCTTTAACTCGGGTTGCTCGGTTCAAAGACCGCTCCACATCACGGGGACTCTTGCCACGCCACAAAAACCGAATCGGAGTTCCTTTAAAGCCTAAACTTTGGCGAAATTGATTTTCAATGTAACGACGGTAGGTATCTTTAAATAACTTGGGATCATTCACAAACAAAGCGATCGTTGGGGGTTGGGCACGAACTTGGGTTCCGTAATAAATTCGACCCTGTTTCCCTTGGCGAGTAGTGGGAGGCGATCGCCAGGCGAGGGCATCTTCGAGGACTTCATTAATGACAGAGGTGGCGACCCGGCGTTGGTGTTGCTCTGCTGCTTCATCCACCAGATCTAAAATTTTAGATACCCGTTGGCCGGTGAGGGCACTGGTGAAGATCATATTCGCCCAATCTAGAAAATAAAGACGATCGTAGAGGGTCTTTTCGTAAGCATAAATCGTATGAGAATCTTTCTCCACTACGTCCCACTTATTGACCACAATGATACAGGCCCGACCATCTTCTTCAATACGTCCCGCCAACTTTTGATCTTGATCCGTCACGCCATCGATCGCATCCACTACTAAAAGCACCACATCCGCTCGGCGAATCGCCTTAAAGGCCCGGTTAATACTAAAAAATTCCGGTCCATAGTCCACATTCTTCTTCTTCCGAATGCCCGCCGTATCCACCAAGCGATAACGTTTATCCCCCCGTTCCACTAAGCTATCAATGGCATCCCGTGTGGTTCCCGAAATGGGACTGACGATCGCTCTTGATTCTCCCGTCAAATTATTGAGTAAGCTCGATTTACCTACATTCGGCCGCCCCACAATGGCCACCCGGATTTCCGTTTGGGCTTCTAAGGCTTCCACACTCGGTAAATGGGCAATCACTTCATCTAATAAATCCCCGGTACCATTGCCGTGAATACTAGAGAGGGCAATGGGCTCCCCTAGACCTAATCCCCAAAAGTCTGCTGCTAGGGATAATCCTTTATCTACCGATTCACACTTATTGACCGCGACAACTACGGGAACGGGCTGTTGGCGCAACCACTGGGCAATGGTTTCATCCGCTGCGGTTACCCCGGCTTGACCATCGACCACCAAAATCGCCACGGAGGATTCCGCTAAGGCCAGCAACGCCTGCTCCCGAATCAGCGGTAAAAACTCCGTATCATCGTCAAAAACAAGCCCGCCAGTATCCACAATTTGAAAATCTCGATCGCCCCAAAAGGCATCACGGTAGGTGCGATCTCGGGTTATGCCCGGTTCATCAAAAACGATCGCTTGCTGATCGCCAGCAATCCGATTCACAAGGGTTGACTTACCAACATTAGGTCGGCCGATAACAGCAACAATGGGGAGAGGCATAAACACTGGGACGGAAGGAAACAGGACTTTGGAGCACCCAATCCTGCTCCAGGGGACTGAGGGAGACAGCGCAATTCAAGGGCTCTACGCCTTGCAATGATAACAGAGTGACATCCTCCCGACGCTAGTTAAACAGAATTGTAGACGATCGCTCCGCCGCCGCTCTGCAATGATTATCTTAAGAATAGAGACAATCCCTTAGACTTTGACTTATCCTATAAATACCGCAGGCGGTACAGAGTGCAAGGGTACAAGACTTGACTTAAGCCTTAACCTAGCTTCAGGCTAAATTCAGGTACACCGTGTTGAATGACCTAGAGCGGTAGTCTATTTATGCCTTCCAGCGTAGTCGTATTGGGATCCCCGACGCATGATTTCTCGAAATAACTTGATTATTGGCTCTACCGCCATTATGGTTGCTGCCGTCACTATTACCGGAGCCGGTATCCATTGGTCTAGAAGCCAAGCCTTTTTTGAGGAAAGTCCCAAAGAATTGGTGGATGAGGTCTGGCAGGTTATCGAGCATACCTATGTGGATGCAACCTTTAACCAGGTGGACTGGAACGCCGTGCGCAATGAATATCTCGATCGTCAATATGGAAACCAAGAAGAGGCCTACACCGCCATCAAAGAAATGTTGGATCAACTGGAGGATCCCTATACTCGCTTCATGACTCCGGAAGAGTTTCGCAATATGCAAATCGACACCTCCGGTGAATTGACGGGGGTGGGGATTCAACTTAGCCAAGATGAAGAGACAGAAGAATTAATCGTCGTTTCCCCCATTGAAGATACCCCTGCCTTTAAGGCAGGCATTCAATCCCGGGATGTGATTATTAAAATTGATGGGGCAAGCACCGAGGGTATGGATGTGAATGATGCGGTGCAACTGATTCGAGGCCCCGTAGGGTCTTCGGTTACTCTCACGATTCGCCGCGATGAGAAGGTCTTAGATTTTGAACTGACACGGGATCGCATTGAAATCCATTCCGTGCGCTACGAATATCGGACAGAAGGCTCCACCCCCATTGGTTATGTGCGCCTGACCCAGTTCAGTGCCAATGCGGCCCCAGAGATGCAGGATGCTCTCCAGGATCTAGAGCGTCAAGGGGTTGAGGGCTATATTTTAGATCTGCGATCAAACCCAGGAGGTCTCTTAAAAGCCAGCATTGACATCGCCCGGATGTGGATGGGCGATGGGACGATCGTCTCCACCGTCAATCGGCGGGGCATCGTTCACGAGGAAGCGGCCAATGCCCATTCCCTCACCAGTAAACCTTTAGTCATTCTGGTGGATGGCGGCTCTGCCAGTGCTAGCGAAATTTTATCGGGAGCCCTACAGGACAATCATCGCGCCACTCTGGTAGGAACCCAAACCTTTGGTAAAGGACTCGTACAATCCGTGAACCGTTTAGGGGATGGATCAGGGTTAGCGGTGACGATCGCTAAATATTTAACTCCCAGTGGCCGAGATATTAATAAACTAGGCATTGAGCCGGATATTATTCTCGAACTCAGCGAAGAACAACGGGAAGAACTGGGGAACAATCGAGACCTCATTGGCACGATCGAGGATCCTCAGTATGCAAAAGCCCTCGAAGAGCTTCGCCAGAAAATCAGTTCTGCTTCCTCTAGCGATCGAGCCGAAGTGTTGTAGCCCCCCATGGCAAGTCCTCCCTCACCCGTATCCATCAGCCGGGGATCCACCCTCATGCGGGCTGTGGTTTTACTGCTGCTGCTCTTCTTGATTGTTTTTGGGGCCATTCCCCATTACCTCGCCGGATCATGGTCTGGCAGTACTCGCCCAAAAGTCGAAGGTCTTAAATCTCTTCAAGCCTTTATCCAAGCCCCCCTAACTCTGCCTGGCTGGGAAGTGATCAGCGTGGATGCAGTGCAAATTGGTGAACACGAATGGCAGCAACAGGTGATGCGCCAAGTTTCAGCCGCCGCTTCACCCTCCCCTGGGAATACCTTCAGTGCTTTGCCCCAGGAAGCGGTCATTTTACTACGAGCCCAAAAGGGCCAAAGCGATCGTCCTCAAGTGGAATGGACGGATCTCCGGGGCGATCGGCAATGGCAAGAAGACTCCCTAGCAACCTTGTCCGTGGGCACTACAACAGCCCGATGGCTAAGGGTTTGGTGGCGTACTGAATCCGGTGCGGTTCGTACCCTGGCTGCGGCACAATGGTATGCCTGGCCCTCAGCAGACTCTCCCACTGCATGGTCTGGACACTGGTCGAGTAATACTTGGTTTTGGCAAGACTGGCACAATCAATGGCAAGGGCAGCGGCATCCTTGGGTGGCGGTGGCCGTACTCATTCCCATGGAACCCTTAGGGGAGATTGCAGCGGTAGAACCCGAAGCCCGATCCTTAGTGGAAGCCCTGCAAGCCGCGCTTGCTACCGTTGAGCAGTAAGACTGGTTCAGCCCACTGCGGTATAATCACAAAACACGTTGAGCACGGGGCCTTCATAAGCGAAGTTGAAGCGGTGTTCCCCCTGCGTGACCTAATATTTACCCGGATGGCAATGGAAAACGCAACTACCTTCTTAATTAGCTTTGTTGCCCTAGGAATTGTTGTATGGGGCTATCTACGTTCCCGTAAATATGGGCAATTTGGTCTGCTGGCCTGGTTGCAATCCTTGGTGCTGATGGCCCCCTGGTTGTTGTTTTTTGGGCTCTTTGCCTTGGGGATTTATGTGGACTTTACAGCTACCCTGTTCCTTTTTTTAATTTCCACTGGCATCTATATCTACCTCGGGCGCAGACTGCGATCCCTTGGAGAAGATCCCATGACCCGCGATCGGATTGCGCAGATGATGAAAGCTGCCCAGTCGGAAGCGAAAGTGGAGGGAACCCCTGCAGAAGGCTCCGACTCCCCACGCTCCGATGCTTCAGCCGCTCCCCCTTCCCAGACCGATTCCGACCTTCCCCCCCTCTTTCATCCCATTCCCGCCGCAGAGCTAGAACTGATCAAAGGGATTTTTGGGGTGGATACCTTCTTTGCCGTGGAAACAATTCCCTACCAACAGGGGGCTATTTTTAAGGGAAACCTGCGGGGCGAGCCCCAACCAGTGCAACAACGGCTATCGGATGCTCTGGATCAGCGCCTACCCGATCGCTATCGTTTATTTTTAGTGGAAAGCCCGGAAGAAAAGCCCGTGGTGATTGTGCTGCCTCGGGACAATGATCCCAAGCCCTTGAATGTCTTCGCCAAGGTACTCACCGTCGTGTTAGCGATCGTTACCCTGCTGACCTGTTTAGAGCGGGGGGGGATCCAGTACGGCTTTGATCTCTTTGCCAATCCCAACCAACTGCCGATAACCTTACCCATTGGGGTGGGGGTGATGCTGATTTTGTTGAGCCATGAACTGGGCCATTGGTGGATGGCGCGTCGTCATAATGTGCGCCTCAGTTGGCCCTTCTTTATTCCCGCCTGGCAACTGGGATCCTTTGGGGCCATTACGCGCTTTGAAAGCTTGTTACCCAATCGATCGGCTTTGTTTGATATCGCCTTTGCGGGCCCCGCCGTGGGGGGACTGCTCTCCATCGGTTGCGTGATTTTAGGGTTAACCTTACCTCCCGGAGAGTATGGCATTTCACTGCCCACGCCCTTTTTCCAGGGATCTATTCTGGTGGGAACCTTAGGGCGGGCAGTTCTCGGTCAAGGCATTCACGAACCGATCGTGGTGTTGAATCCTCTCTTTGTTGCCGGATGGCTTGGCTTAGTGATGACAGCCCTCAATGTGATTCCGGCGGGTCAGCTAGATGGGGGACGGATTGTCCAAGCCATCTACGGTCGTAAAACCGCTGGACGGATTACGATCGCTGCCCTAGTGGTTCTCATCATCATTTCCTTTGCTAATCCAGTGGCCCTGTACTGGACGATTCTGGTGGCTTTTCTGCAACGCCAAGGGGAACGTCCCAGCCTCGAAGAACTGACGGAACCGGATGACACCCGAGCAGCCTTGGCTTTGCTCATTTTATTTTTAATGCTAGCCACCCTCTTACCCCTAACCCCCAGTTTAGCCGGTCGTCTCGGCATTGAATCCCTCCCGGATTTCCTGCAGCAATTGCAGTAATTTCGGCTCAGATTATGATCAAATCAAAGCGATCGATTCCTTTAGCTAGCCTGTTGGTGGGCCCGCAATTCTAAGTAAACCAGTAGCGCATTAATATCCGCAGGGTTTACCCCCCCAATGCGGGAAGCTTGACCGATCGTTAAGGGGCGGACTTTGTTCAACTTTTCCCGTGCTTCCATCGAGAGGGTTTGAATGTCCATATAATCCAAAGTATCCGGTAACTTCCGATTCGTTTGACGAGCGATCGTTTCGATTTGATTGGCTTGGCGTTGAATATATCCTTCATACTTAATGGCAATTTCTGTACCTTCTCGTTCTTCCCGACTTAACTCAGGGTTACCCAGCCCATAGCGATCGAGATCAACAATATGAAAACCAGGACGTTTCACCAACTCCGCTAAGGTAATTGCACCTTTAATTTTCTGTTGGGTATCTGCGATAATGCGCTGCCCCACTTGATCATTTTCCTTAACACGAGTGGTACGGAGTCGCTGTTCTTCCCCTTGAATGTTGGCGTACTTGCGAGTAAATCGTTGCCAGGAACGATCGTCTACTAACCCCAGTTCCCGACCCAAAGGAGTCAAGCGCTGATCCGCATTGTCCGATCGCAGGAGTAGTCGATATTCCGATCGGCTCGTCAGCATCCGATACGGTTCCCGCAAATCTTTTGTGCAGAGATCGTCCAGTAAGGTACCGATGTAACTCCCTTCCCGGGGCAACACCACCAAGTCCTCACCCCGCACATAACGCACCGCATTAATCCCCGCCACCAGACCTTGGGCCGCCGCTTCTTCATAGCCCGTAGTTCCATTAATTTGTCCCGCACAAAATAGCCCCGGTAAGTGCTTGGTCATCAACGTGGGATAACACTGGGTTGCCGGTAGATAGTCATACTCCACCGCATAGGCCGGTCGTAACATAATGCACTGCTCTAAACCGGGAAGAGTCCGGAGCATCTGCAATTGAATCTGCTCCGGCATTCCCGTGGAAAACCCCTGAATATAGAGTTCAGGAATGTCTCGCCCTTCCGGTTCAATAAAAATTTGGTGAGAGTCTTTATCGGCAAAACGGACAATTTTGTCTTCGATACTGGGGCAATAGCGAGGCCCCTTAGCATCAATAAATCCACCATAGACCGGCGTTAAGTGCAGATTTTCTTGAATGAGGCGATGGGTTTCCGGTGTGGTGCGGGTTAGGTAGCAGGGCATTTGTTCCCGCTCTACCCACACCGAAGGATCAAAGCTAAACCAGCGTACATCGGTATCACCGGGCTGGGGTTCCAGTTTACCGTAATCTACCGATCGTTTATCCACTCGGGCCGGGGTTCCGGTTTTCAGTCGTCCCGTCTCAAAGCCTAAGGTTTGTAATCGCTCCGTTAAGCCCACCGCAGGAAATTCCCCCGCTCGACCCGCCGGCATAGACTTATTGCCCACCCAAATACAGCCCCCCAGAAAGGTGCCAGTGGTGAGAATAACCGCCGGTGCAGCAAAGCAACTACCAAAGTAGGTTTCCACCCCCAACACTTCCTCATCGGGTCCCAGGACGAGATCCGTCACCATCCCTTCCCGCACCAGGAGGTTTTCCTGGTTTTCCACAATCCGCTTGAGGACAGCAGCATATTCCCGCTTATCCGTTTGGGCCCGCAATGCCCAGACCGCCGGGCCCCGCGAAATATTCAGGGTTCGTTTTTGTAGATAACAGCGATCGGCCATTTTGCCAATTTCGCCCCCTAAGGCATCCACCTCATGGGTTAGCTGAGACTTGGCGGGCCCCCCCACTGCCGGATTACAGGGTTGCCAGCCAATGCGATCCAAATTTAGGGTCAGGAGTAGCGTCTTACACCCTAGGCGGGCACTGGCTAGGGCCGCTTCACATCCCGAATGACCACCACCCACCACAATGATGTCAAAGCGATCGATAAAATTAGGAGCACTGGCAGAAGAAACCATAGGTTCGGGGAAAGTTGTGAATATCGCTAAATTAAAGTCTAAGTAAAGTTTAAGACCAATGGTTTTTCCTCGGTTGGGGAGAGCAGCGCCAAAACCGTTGGGCTTTCCAGAATTATACTGCCCATCTCCTATCTCGTTAGGCTTGGTGCTAAGCTTAGTTCCAAGTGCATGGTCAACGTT
The DNA here is from genome assembly GCA_041164445.1 of Cyanobacteriota bacterium. Taxonomy (GTDB): domain Bacteria; phylum Cyanobacteriota; class Cyanobacteriia; order Prochlorotrichales; family Prochlorotrichaceae; genus JBEAPM01. The sequence goes on along the minus strand of JBEAPM010000507.1, from coordinate 8,875 downwards.
TCACTGACTTTTCTCTGGCGATCCTATGTTTGTCCCGGAAACAGAAATCTTTCGACTTTGTGAGCTAATGCCCGCCTCGGGACGGATGTATATCAAGATCCAAAATAAGCCGGAACAACGTCAGGTTCTGGAGATGAGCCTTCCTCTACCATGGCAGCGTCAGAAGGTCATCAGCATTAACTTTGATTTATGGCAACGCCTAGACAAAGGTCAACGGGATCTAATTTTACTTCGATCCGTCAGTTGGCTCTTGGGGGTCAAATGGTTTAAACCGGATATTTACCAAGGGGCCACGGCGGTGGGTCTGGTGGCCTCCCTAGGGGAGTTTTTTGAGGGCGATTTAGTGGGTCTAGTGGCGGCCGGTGGCTTAACGGTTGTGGCGGCCCTTCAGGTCTGGCGGATCAATCGTAGCCCCCAACGGGAATTAGAAGCCGATGAAGCCGGAATTCGCATTGCAACGCGGCGGGGCTATACGGAAATGGAGGCGGCTAAAAATTTATATACCGGTATTGAACGTCTCGCTCAGCTTGAGGGAAGGGGGCAACTCGATTTTGCTCAGTTGATGCGCTGCCAAAACCTCAAAACGATTGCGGGGCTATCTCGTATTGGCATACCCGATCGCTAGGGACTCTTATCAACTGCCTCTAATCGGAGCCCCCTTTTCCATTATTTTTAAACGATACACACTATTACAGTAGTGCAGCATCCTAATGCAGACACCAGGGAAGGAGTGAGACGATGAGTTCTTTGCGGATTGGAAATGGTTACGATATGCACCGCCTTATGGTAGGGCGAGATTTAATTTTAGGAGGGGTAAACATTCCCCACGAGATGGGTTTAGATGGCCATAGTGATGCGGATGTTTTAACCCATGCCATTATGGATGCGCTCTTAGGGGCTTTGAGCTTGGGGGATATCGGCCACTACTTTCCGCCGACCGATCCCCAGTGGAAAGGTGCCGATAGCTTAAAGCTACTGGAGCAGGTGAATAACCTAATTGGGAGTAAAGGGTGGCAAGTGAGCAATATTGACTCTGTGGTGATTGCAGAGCGCCCCAAGCTGAAACCCCATATTGACACCATGCGCAGTCGGCTAGCGCAGACTTTAGGGCTCGCGGCGGATCAGGTGGGAGTGAAGGCTACCACCAATGAAAAGCTCGGCCCCACGGGGCGAGAAGAAGGCATTGCCGCCTACGCCGTAGTTTTACTCTCCGCCACCGAGAAAATGATTTGATTGACAAGGTTCCGTGTCAACGACTACCATATTTGTTTGTTAGTTTGTTACCCTATCGCAACTGTCTTCAACAAGCCTCAATGCCTACCATTCAGCAACTCATTCGCGACGAGCGATTCCGCGCACGGAAAAAGACTAAATCCCCAGCCCTTAAAAGCTGTCCCCAACGCCGAGGCGTGTGTACCCGCGTTTATACCACCACGCCCAAGAAGCCGAACTCTGCCCTACGGAAAGTAGCCCGGGTTCGCCTCACTTCAGGGTTTGAGGTGACTGCTTACATTCCTGGTATTGGTCATAACCTGCAGGAGCACTCCGTCGTCATGATTCGGGGTGGTCGGGTTAAGGATCTACCGGGGGTTCGCTACCACATTATTCGCGGCACCTTAGATACAGCAGGGGTCAAGGATCGCAAGCAGGGTCGATCGAAATATGGGGCCAAGCGTCCTAAGCCCGGTGCAGCCGCTCCCGCCGGTAAAGGCAAAAAATAAGTTTTGAGTTTTTCGTTTTGAGTTCTGAATTAAAGCTTTCCGGTTCTCTGGTAGAAAAATGTTGAAAAAACAAAGGCGAAATCGATAATCTTCGTCCTTAAAACTCAAAACTCAAAACTCAAAATTCATCATTCAAAACTTAAAGTGTTGTCTTCATTGTTGTTTTTTGTAGCATTTTAGGAATCTATGTCTCGTCGTAATCGTGCCCAAAAGCGCCCTGTTATTCCCGATGCGGTTCACAATAGCCGTTTGGTCAGTATGATGATTGCCCGCCTCATGGAAAGTGGCAAAAAGTCTATTGCCTCTCGTATTCTTTATGATGCCTTTACCCGCATTGAAGAACGTACCGGAGAAAAACCCCTAGATGTCTTTGAAAAAGCAGTACGCAATGCCACGCCATTAGTAGAAGTTCGCGCTCGTCGGGTTGGAGGAGCCACCTACCAAGTGCCCATGGAAGTGCGGTCTGATCGGGGCACAGCCTTGGCCCTGCGTTGGTTAGTTCGGTTCTCGCGGGAGCGAGGAGGCAAATCCATGCCCATGAAGCTAGCCAATGAACTCATGGATGCCGCCAACGAAACCGGAAATGCAGTGCGTCGCCGGGAAGAAACTCATCGGATGGCAGAAGCCAACAAAGCCTTTGCCCACTACCGCTATTAAGACCTCAGTAGGCTTTTAGGGTGCCCTTGAATATCCATCCATGCAGACAACCCTGAGGTGGCGAATTCAAGACCCTATCCCCTAATCCCTAAAACCTAATCCCTAAATGAGGAGGCTATTGTGACACGGGCTGTTCCCTTAGATCGGGTACGCAATATTGGTATTGCGGCTCATATTGATGCGGGAAAAACCACTACCACCGAGCGGATTTTGTTCTACTCCGGCTTGGTTCATAAAATTGGGGAAGTTCACGAAGGAACTGCTGTTACCGATTGGATGGATCAGGAACGAGAACGGGGGATTACCATTACCGCTGCGGCCATCAGTACCAACTGGCAAGATCATCGGATCAATATTATTGATACGCCAGGTCACGTCGATTTCACCATTGAAGTGGAGCGATCGATGCGGGTGCTCGATGGGGTCATTGCGGTCTTTTGCTCCGTAGGGGGGGTGCAACCCCAGTCCGAAACCGTGTGGCGGCAGGCCAATCGCTATAGCGTTCCGCGCATTGTCTTTGTCAACAAGATGGATCGTACTGGTGCGAACTTTTTTAAGGTTTACGAGCAAATCCGCGATCGTCTCAAAGCGAATGCAGTGCCGATCCAACTCCCCATTGGGGCCGAGAGTGATTTTAAAGGCATTGTAGATTTGATCCGTATGCGGGCCAAAATTTACAACAATGATCTAGGCACAGACATTGAGGATACTGAAATTCCCGGGAATTTGCGGGAAACCGCTGAACAATGGCGCTCCAACCTCCTGGATGTCATTGCAGAACTGGATGATGATTTGATGGAGCGTTACCTCAATGAAGAGGAACTGACGGAGGCGGAAATCCGCGCTGCCCTGCGAAAAGGAACCATCTCCGGCACGATCGTTCCCCTACTCTGTGGTTCTGCCTTCAAAAATCGAGGGATTCAGCTTTTGCTCGATGCCGTAGTGGACTACCTGCCCTCACCCCCCGAAGTTCCCCCCATTCAAGGGATCTTGCCGGATCAAGGGGAAGGAGCGGAGCCCGTGATCCGTTATTCCTCCGATGATGAGCCCTTTTCTGCATTGGCCTTCAAGATCATGGCTGATCCCTACGGCCGTTTAACCTTCCTGCGGGTCTATTCTGGAGTCTTAGAGAAAGGAAGCTATATCTATAACGCCACCAAAGGCAAAAAAGAACGAGTTTCTCGCCTGATCATCCTCAAAGCAGACGATCGCATTGAAGTGAATGAACTCCGAGCCGGGGATCTGGGAGCCGCCTTAGGGCTGCGGGATACCTTCACAGGGGATACACTCTGCCCAGAGGAGAGCCCCATCATTTTGGAATCCTTGTTTATCCCCGCCCCTGTTATTTCCGTAGCCGTTGAGCCCAAAACCAAGCAGGACATGGAAAAGCTCTCTAAAGCGCTCCAGTCCTTGTCAGAAGAAGATCCCACCTTTCGGGTTGCTGTCGATCCGGAAACCAACCAGACTGTCATTGCCGGGATGGGGGAGCTTCACTTGGAAATCTTGGTGGATCGAATGCTACGGGAGTTTAAGGTGGAAGCGAATATCGGAGCGCCTCAAGTGGCCTACCGAGAAACCATCCGCCAAAATAGCCGGGCAGAAGGCAAGTTTATCCGCCAAAGTGGTGGGAAAGGACAGTACGGCCACGTTGTCATTGAGGTAAGTCCCGGCGAGCCTGGCACAGGATTTACCTTTGAATCTAAAATTGTGGGGGGGGTGATTCCCAAGGAATATGTCTCTCCTGCAGCGAGTGGGATGAAGGAAACCTGTGAATCAGGGATTCTTGCTGGGTATCCCCTCATTGATGTCAAGGTGGCCTTAGTGGATGGTTCCTTCCATGATGTGGACTCCTCCGAGATGGCCTTTAAGATCGCTGGATCGATGGCCATCAAGGAAGCCGTGCATCGGGCTGCCCCCGTTTTGCTCGAACCTACCATGAAAGTAGAAGTAGACGTGCCAGAAGACTTTGTAGGTAGTATCATAGGAGATCTGACTTCGCGGCGTGGCCAGATTGAAGGCCAAACTGTGGATGACGGTCTGGCAAAAATTACTGCCAATGTGCCTCTGGCGGAAATGTTTGGCTATGCCACAGATGTTCGATCCATGACCCAGGGTCGAGGAACTTTTTCCATGGAGTTCAACAAGTACGATGAAGTGCCTCGCAATATTGCGGAAACCATCATCGCCAAAAACAAAGGGAACGCTTAACTTAAACTTAAAGAGAGGACTAAAAATCACATGGCACGTGAAAAGTTTGAAAGAAATAAACCCCACGTCAACATTGGTACTATTGGCCACGTTGACCACGGTAAAACGACCCTGACTGCTGCAATTACAATGTCTTTGGCTGCTGCAGGTAAAGCTAAAGCGCGGAAGTATGAAGATATTGACGCGGCACCCGAAGAAAAGGCACGGGGTATTACCATCAATACCGCTCACGTGGAGTATGAAACCGACGATCGTCACTACGCCCACGTCGATTGTCCCGGTCACGCTGACTATGTGAAAAACATGATCACTGGTGCGGCGCAGATGGACGGTGCAATCCTAGTGGTCTCTGCGGCAGATGGCCCTATGCCCCAAACCCGTGAGCACATTCTCCTGGCGAAACAGGTTGGGGTTCCTAACCTTGTGGTCTTCCTGAACAAGCAGGACATGGTGGATGACGAAGAACTCCTGGAGTTGGTTGAACTGGAAGTCCGGGAACTTCTCAGTTCTTACGATTTTGATGGAGATAATATTCCCATTGTCGCTGGTTCTGCCCTACAAGCAGTAGAAGCTGTAACCAGTAATGCCAAAGTTCAACGCGGCGAAAATGAGTGGGTAGACAAAATCTTCGCCCTCATGGATGAAGTGGATAAGTACATTCCTACCCCTGAGCGGGATGTGGATAAGCCCTTCCTGATGGCGGTGGAAGACGTATTCTCTATCACAGGTCGGGGTACCGTTGCAACCGGTCGGATTGAGCGGGGTAAAGTGAAAGTGGGTGAAACCGTCGAAATCGTCGGCATCCGCGAAACCCGTTCCACCACCGTTACTGGGGTTGAAATGTTCCAGAAAACCTTAGACGAAGGGATGGCTGGAGATAACGTGGGTCTGCTCCTCCGGGGGATTCAAAAAGCGGATATTGAGCGCGGTATGGTCATGGCCAAGCCGGGTTCCATCAAGCCTCACCTGAAGTTTGAGTCTGAAGTGTATGTGCTCAAAAAAGAAGAGGGTGGTCGTCACACGCCCTTCTTTGCGGGCTACAAGCCTCAGTTCTATGTGCGGACAACGGACGTAACGGGAACCATCTCTGCTTATACAGCTGATGATGGCACCACCGTAGAAATGGTCATGCCGGGTGACCGTATTAAAATGACGGTGGAACTGATCAACCCCATTGCGATTGAACAAGGAATGCGCTTTGCGATTCGTGAAGGGGGTCGGACGATCGGTGCGGGTGTGGTTTCCAAGATCCTTGAATAGGTCTACTCGCTTAAGTTTTGAGTTTTAAGTGTTGAGTTTTGAGTTGGGCTAGTGGTCTTTCTTAAAACTCAAGCTTAGAACTTTACTCATTCAATCTGACCTCAAATCCCTGTCGATCGTAAACGTCGATCATAAACCCGGTTTCTCCAAGAAGCTGGGTTTATTTCACCGTTTTGAAATGGTTTTAATTTGAAACCGGTTTACACGGTGTGCAGCTATGCTCCGATCGCTGGGTTCTCGTAGAACAAAGCCCAGTCACTTGATGCTAGTCCCCAGAAACGGGGGATCTTGGCGCTTAAGTTACCCACGCCGTCAGATTTACTTCAAAACGGCTGCTCCACTCAAAACTGATAACTCAAAACTTCTAACTTCATGGCTACTCTTCAACAACAAAAAATTCGTATTCGTTTGCAAGCTTTCGATCGTCGCTTGCTGGATACCTCCTGTGACAAAATTGTGAGCACCGCAAATCGCACTAGTGCCGTTGCCGTTGGTCCCATACCGCTTCCGACCAAGCGCCGGATTTATTGCGTACTCCGCTCTCCCCACGTAGACAAAGATTCCCGTGAACACTTTGAGCGTCGCACCCACCGCCGCATTATTGATATTTACCGTCCCTCTTCTAAAACGATTGATGCGTTAATGAAACTGGACTTGCCTTCCGGTGTGGATATTGAAGTTAAGCTCTAAGATAGCGATCGTCAATAGGGTCAACAGGGTTTGCACCCTTTTTTCGGTTGGCTATCCAAGGCGTAGGGGACAGGTTTTCAGGCACAAGACTTTACCTTAGGTACCTTAGTGATTGATTGAGTCGCAAGTCCCCAAGCTTCATTGCGGCATGGCCATACAAGCTTGGGCATCTCGAACAGCCCAATCAAGAAGGCCAAAGTATGTTCAGCGGTTTCTCAGTCTTTCTGCGATCAGAGGTTGCTGTTGTGGCAGTGACTCAGCCCCCCAAGTTCTAAACTACCTTGATCTTAGCGATCGCAAAGCTAAAAAAATGGCTTCTGTAGTGGATAACAGTGAATAGCCCAAAACAGAAACAAAAGCCGTTGCTCTCCATCGATTTAGACCGTTAAAACACCATTAAAACAATCTGTCCAGACCCAGACCGGGGACGATCGTTCTCAGTAGATCGTGATCCTGAAAAGTACACTTGAACAGACCGAGTTCATGTAAGATGAGCAAGGAAATAGACCATCTGAAGTCGGTCGCCAACGTAGTGTATTTGAGGATTCTATGGAACGTACCTTTTTGGCCATCAAGCCTGATGGTGTTCAACGTCAACTCGTGGGTCAAGTGATTCAACGATTTGAAGCGAAAGGCTTTACCTTGGTGGGTTTAAAGTTACTGCAAGTCTCCCGTGAATTGGCAGAGAAGCATTACGAAGTTCACAAAGATAAGCCATTTTTTGCCGGATTAGTTAACTTTATTACCTCGGGTCCAGTGGTGGCAATGGTGTGGGAAGGAGATGGAGTCGTTGCCTCCTCCCGCAAAATCATTGGTGCGACCAATCCCCTCAATGCGGAACCTGGAACGATTCGTGGGGATTTTGGGGTCAGTATTGGACGGAATTTAATTCATGGCTCTGATGCGGTGGAAACGGCTCAACGGGAAATTGCGCTGTGGTTTAAGGAGGATGAGTTAGCCCCATGGACTCCCTCTGTTCAGTCTTGGCTCTATGAATAGTGAGAACTGTCCCTAGAAGCTGTCATCAGTAAGCGGTGAGGAAGATAATCCATGAGGAATCCTGAGGACTTCAGTCCCGCCTGTGTGGAGTAGACAAGTCTATCGTCTCCTGATCCTCTAAAAGCTTCTTTGTTAAAGTAATAACACACACAGAGGTGTGGTGCAGGGTTACGCAAAGATAGGGATTGTGGTGGGCGGCGTAGCGGCCCACCACAGTTCATCCAGGTGCCCCATAGTATTTTGGTCTGTTGTATTGTTGGGGAGGCCGTTGCGCTCCAACAGAACCGTTGGGTGTTAGGACTAGGTTTCCCATGGATTATCCCCCAAATCATAAGATCAGTGAGAACATTATTGCCCAAGCGAAGGCTGGGAGTATTGCCGCAATTATTCAATTGCTGAATGAATCCCTCGCCCATTTGCGAGTCCGAACACGGGCAGTGCTGGAAAAACGATCGCTTCTCCTCCTCTGTGAAGCTGATAATGAAGAAGCCCTGGAACCGAAAGTTATTATTCCCCATGTCCGTCAAGTGCTGGAAGCGATCGCTCCGAACAAAATTCGGCGCATTCATTTTTTTAGTCGGCTGACCCGAGAGCAACAATTGCTCTGGACGACAGAAATTGCTCGTAGTACCGAAGTCCTCTGGTCGGAGGAAATTACGCTCAAGCGCCCATCTCTGCTCCAGCAGATCCAAGAGCAGTTCAAGAGCAAGGGACAATCTGTGAACCCAACGGTTCGAGACCTCCCCCGACGGCTGACCTCCCCATCCCACGCTCGTCCGGTCTGGCCCGTCATCTCTGTCCTGGGGGTACTGGGCGTATTGTTGCTCGGGAGTGTTACGATCGCTGCCCGCCGCCTGTGGTTTGTCACCGCCTCTCCCCCAGTGCCCACCCTTGCTCCGGCTAATCCTCCTGATCAGGAAGCTCCCCCCATAGACCCATCAACTTCTAGTAGCTCCAACCCAACGGACAGCACAGCGGATCCCGGAGCCAGTGATGAAGATCCCTTTGTGGTTGCCGTGCGGTTGGCAGAACAAGCAGCCTTGGATGGCAAAAATGCCACTACCCGTACTGACTGGCTAGATTTGGCTTTTCGGTGGCAACAGGCTTCAGACTTAATGGCCGCAGTAGCGGTAGAAGACGATCGCTATAAAACAGCCCAAGATCGGGTGGTGGCCTATCGCAAAAATAGTGAAGCTGCTTTAGCCCAAGCCAATCAACTCTAAGGAATGCGGACTTTATAACCTGGAATTTCACTACCAAGACACCGAAGCCCCGAAGGAATACCTTTGTGTTCTTTGTGCCTCTGTGGTTTAATCCTGAACTTTCCGGTTTATTTAATT
>JBEAPM010000506.1:0-19282 GCA_041164445.1 Cyanobacteriota bacterium | reverse complement strand
GGAGTTATTGATGACGGCAAACTGGGTGAGGCGAGTGCTTTTTTTAGCGGATCGCAGGGCGTTATTAACCCAGGCTAAACGGGCTTTTGTCAGTCATTTACCCCAGGTCACAGCGATCGATTTAAGTGAGACTAAATCCATTGACGGGGCCAACGTTGTGCTTTCCACCTACCCCACTCTGTTTAATGCCATTAATACCCGGCAAGGCAGCGATCGTCTTTTTGGGGTCGGCTATTTTGACTTAGTACTTGTGGATGAAGCGCACCGATCGATTTATCAGAAATATCGCGCTTTGTTCCAGTATTTTGATGCTTTTTTAGTGGGGTTAACCGCAACCCCCAGAGGTGAAATCGATCGCAACACCTATCAAGTATTTGAGTTACCCAAAGATAACCCCACCTTTGCCTATGAACTAGAGGATGCGATCGCGGATGGCTATTTAGTGCCCCCTCGGGGCGTAACGGTTCCCTTTAAGTTTCTGCGGCGCGGCGTGACCTATGCGGAACTCACCCCAGAGGAGCAACTGGAATTTGAGGAAAAGTTTCAGGATGAAGAAACCGGCGAAATTCCCGATGAGATTAATGCAGCGGCTTTGAATCACTGGTTATTCAACATCAATACGGTGGATCAAGCGCTGCAGATCTTAATGGAACGGGGTCTTAAAACAGAGGGGGGAGACAAATTAGGTAAAACCATTATCTTTGCCCGCAATCATAACCATGCGGTGTTTATTGTCGAACGCTTTGATGCCAACTATCCCCACCTCAAAGGACAGTTTGCCCGCATTATTGATAACCAGTCCTCCTATGCCCAAGGTCTGATCGATGACTTTTCCGATGCGAGCAAAGAACCAACGATCGCCGTTTCCGTGGATATGTTAGATACGGGGATCGATGTGCCGGAAGTGGTGAACCTAGTCTTTTTTAAGCCCGTTTATGCTCGGGTCAAGTTTAACCAGATGATTGGTCGCGGCACCCGGCTCTGCCCCGATCTCTTTGGGATAGGGCAAGACAAAACAGAGTTTCTGGTCTTTGATCTCTGCAGCAACTTTGACTTTTTCAAGCGTCAGCTTCAGGAAACGGAGCAAAAACTGCGGGAGCCCCTGACCGCCCGCCTCGTGAAGTCCCGCCTGGAACTGGTGAAAGCCTTGGCCGCCCAGTCGGAGTCCGGCACGACCCAACCCGTGACCGCCACCCTTCAGGAACGGGGGGGCAGCTATGCCGTAGACGATCCCCTGGCGGATCTGCGCACCACCGTCTTGGATGATCTGCACCGCCATGTGGCTTCTCTGGAGCAAACTAACTTCCTGGTGCGGCCCCACTGGCAACGGGTGACAGACTTTGCCCAACGCGATCGTTGGAATACCCTGAGTGAGGCGGATCTGAAGATCATCGCGGAGCATCTGGCCCCCTTGCCCAATACCCTGCCCCGCGAAAACCAGTTGGCCAAGGAGTTCGACTTACTCTGCCTGAAACTCCAGCTTGCTCTCCTCAAGACCACCGCAGACTTTATCCCCTTACGGGACAAAGTACAGGATTTAATGGGGCTGTTGGAAGCCAAACAAACGATTCCCGCCGTGAAAGCCCAACTCCCCCTCATTGAAGCAATGCAGTCCGATCAATGGTGGTCTAATCTCACCGTCACCCTGTTAGAACAGGCGAGGAAAAACCTACGGGATTTAATTCGTTTCATCGATAAACAATCCACCGCGATCGTTTATACGGACTTTCAGGATGAGTTGGGAGAAATTAGCGATACTGATGTTCCCCTCGTCCAAACCGGATTTAGTCCCCACCAGTATCGCCGCAAAGTGGAACAGTTTATTCGTGCCCATGAGAACCATATTGCCATTAACAAGCTCAAACGAAATCTCCCCTTAACGGCGCAAGATCTTGAGGCTCTGGAGTCGATGTTGTTTAGTGCTGAAGCATTAGAAAATCGAGAAGTCTTTGAAGACTCTTTTCAGGAAAAACGGGATCAAGAGGGGCAAGTAAACCTGCAAGTCTTTATTCGAGAACTGGTGGGCTTAGATCGCAATGCCGCCAAAGCAGCTTTCAGCCAATATTTAGACGATAAAACCTTTAGTGCCAATCAAATTCGTTTCGTTGAAAACATTATTGACCGATTGACGCAACAGGGAGTGATGGATCCCGGTTTATTGTTCCAGCCACCTTACACCAACTTCAGCCCCCACGGGATAGATGGCATTTTTGAAGAAGCAGACGCAGACCAAATTATAGCGATCGTGCGATCGTTTAATGAAACCGTCGGCAAGGCCTTTACAGCCGCCTAAATACCGCTTAAAGGCTGCCTCAATCACGGTAGGCTGATGCTTAGGGATAATTGATACAAGTCTCGCCGCGATCGTTGACTGGTGGCGGCAAGCTGACGGCAAGCATCGGCTCGGGATAGTCCCTGGGCTAAGAGTCGCTTTAACTCATCGATTAAGGCTTCCTCGGACCAGACGAGTGGTTCCAGCACCGCCCCGGCCACTACGATCGTATATTCACCTTGGGGATTTTGGTCTTGATAATGTTCTAGGGCCGCTGCGATCGTTCCCCGCCAAAATTCTTCATGGAGCTTGGTCAGTTCCCGGCCGAGAACGAGGGAGCGATCCGCCCCAAAACTGGTTGCTAAATCCGTCAGCATGGCTCGGAGGCGATGGGGGGATTCATAGAAAATGAGGGTGCGGGTTTCCCGCAGCAGGGTGTCGAGCCGATCGCGGCGGGCTTTGGCCTTGGCGGGTAAAAATCCTTCAAAGACGAAGCGATCCGTGGGCAGTCCGGCGGCACAGAGGGCCGTAATGATGGCACAGGCTCCCGGAATGGGGGTAATGGTCATACCCGCTTCAATACAGGCCTGCACCAGTTCCAGCCCCGGATCGGAAATACCCGGTACTCCGGCATCCGTGACTAAGGCGATCGTTTCTCCCTGCTTTAAGCGCTGAATAAACTGAGGAATGCGCTCCTGGGTGTTGTGTTCGTGGTAGCTAATTTGAGGGGTGGTAATTTGAAAATGTTGCAGCAGTTTGCCCGTGTGACGGGTATCCTCCGCCGCAATGACCGAAACCGATCGTAAAATCCGGAGCGATCGATAGGTCATATCCTCCAAATTCCCGATCGGGGTGGCCACAATATAGAGGGTGTGCGGAGAAAGACTGTCCATCCCTAACTTAAGGCAGCAATAGACACCTTGGCTGCCACCTGTTGGGCCAGTTGAGTGAGAGCTTGGGCAGAGGCAGACTCGGGCTGAGCAATGACGATCGGCATGCCCAGATCACCGCCTTCCCGAACCCCAATTTCGAGGGGAATCGTGCCTAGGAGGGGAACCCCTAGCTCTGCAGTAATTTTACTGCCGCCACCGGAACCAAAAATGTCGTAGCTAATATCGGGACGATCGGGGGGAATAAAGTAGCTCATATTTTCTACTACTCCTAAAATGGGTACCCCCAGTTGTTCAAACATCCGCAGCCCTTTCCGAGCATCCAATAAAGCCACGGTTTGGGGAGTGGTGACAATCACGGCCCCGGCCATCGGTACCGCCTGGGCAAGGGTTAACTGGGCATCTCCCGTGCCTGGGGGTAAATCCACCAAGAGGTAGTCCAAATCTCCCCACTGCACCTGATAGAGAAACTGGCGAATAATGCCATTGAGCATGGGCCCGCGCCAAACTACGGGTTGATCTAAGTCAATGAGAAAGGCCATGGAGACCAACTTAACCCCATAGTTAAATGCGGGTTCTAAGACTTCCCCGTGCTGGCCCTGTTGTACCGTCACCTGAGCCTGGGCTAACCCCATCATATTGGGGGCATTCGGGCCGTAAATATCCGCATCTAATAGCCCCACCTTGGCCCCTGCCTGGGCTAGGGCAACCGCTAAATTCACCGCGATCGTACTTTTGCCCACGCCTCCTTTGCCACTGCTCACCGCAATAATATTTTTTACGCCCTCAATCCCTTGGCGATCGGGCAGTCCCTTTTGCTGCGGGGTTTCTGCCGTCACCTCAATGTCCACCGATTCTACCCCCGGCAACGTTTTTACCGCTCGCTGGCAATCTTCCACAATAAACTCCCGTAGGGGACAGGCCGGGGTGGTGAGCACTAAGGTAAAGCGAACGGCTCCTCCATTGACCTGAACCTGGCGAATCATGTTGAGATCCACCAGACTTTTTTGCAGTTCTGGATCTTGAACGGGGCGTAAGACCTCAAGAATGGCCGCTACATCAAGGGATTGAGTCATGAGTCAGGAAATTTAGAGTGGAAAGGTCGGAATTAGGTTGGAATGGGGGAGAACCCCTGCAGGGAGAATGGAACGATCAACCCCTGAAACGGAAGTTCTCACTCCTTAATCTTAGGGGGGGTGGGCAAGGAAGACTATAGAAATTCCTCAAGCTCACTTTTGCAAGGCTTCAATGGCTAGACGGGGTAGGCTGAGGATCGTATCCAGGACTTGTTGCGGCCCAATACCGACGACCAACTGGAGCATCAAAATAATGGCGGCAACGGTAAACGCTGTCGTCAGGGTCGTTTTAAGTACATTTACAAGCCAATTAAACACTACCCAAGTGATAAATATGGCTGCAATAATGAGAAACCAATTCACAGAGCCCCCTTCGTATTTACCGTCTTGCTCACAGTAGTCTACAATGACTAATCGTGGCAATTCAATAAATATAGTCCTGTAGTCGGGCTTCCGTTGAACGCGGAACAAGATGAACGGTCAAGTGCCCTGAACATCAGCCCAGGGCACTCCACCGCCTTAAAGGCAATCCACCGCCTAAAATTGATAGCCTGTAGTCTAAGGAATTCAAGTAAGCTCCATGAAGAACGTTTTTGGCAACCTCCTGGCCCGGCCATCGGGGCCTCGCATCGACACAAACCAGCGCCGTGGCATTGAGATTAAATCTCAGCGCGAAATTGCGATTATGCGAGATGCCTCCCGAATTGTTGCCACGGTCTTAAAAGAAATTTCTGAACTAATTGAACCGGGCATGACTACGGCAGATTTAGATGCCCACGCCGAAAAACGGATTCGGGAAATGGGGGCAACCCCCAGTTTTAAGGGGTATCACGGCTTTCCGGCTTCTATTTGCTCCTCCATCAATAACGAGGTAGTTCATGGCATTCCCAGTCGCAAAAAGAAAATTCGGGCCGGGGATTTAGTGAAGATTGACACCGGAGCGTTTTACCACGGCTTCCATGGTGATTCTTGTATCACGATCGGTGTGGGGCAGTTGAGCCCGGATGCAGAGCACCTGAAACAAGTTGCGGAGGCTGCTTTATATAAGGGCATTGCTCAAGTCAAGGCGGGGAGTACTATTTTGGATCTGGCGGGAGCGATTCAGGATTATACCGAAGACAATGGGTTTTCCATTGTCGAGGATTATACGGGCCATGGGGTCGGTCGCCATTTACACGAAGAGCCTTCTGTTTTTAACTTTCGCACGACGCAAATGCCTAATGTGAAACTGCGGGCCGGTATGACCTTAGCGATCGAACCCATTTTGAATGCGGGCAGTAAGCAAACCCGGACGCTCCGCGATCGATGGACGGTGGTTACCGTAGACAATAAGTTATCTGCCCAGTTTGAACATACTGTTTTAGTCACAGAAGAGGGCTACGAAATTCTCACCGATCGCTCTCAACTTTAGACCTGTGACGGAGCCTCAGTACTGGAGCGAGGGGACAAGTTTCGAGAAAATTCACGGGTTCATGGAACCTAAGACCACGCGGGTGGGTGGCTGTTTAACTTAAAACTCAAGGCTCAAAACTCAACATTCAAAACTCAACATTCAAAACTCAAAACTCCATTATGCCCAGAACTCAACGTAACGATAATTTTGTTGATAAAACCTTTACGGTGATCGCGGATATTATCCTCAAAGCCTTACCCACGAACCGTAAGTCTAAAGAAGCCTTTGCCTATTACCGGGATGGGATGTCTGCCCAAGCGGATGGGGAATATGCAGAAGCCTTGGATAACTATGAAGAGGCTTTGAAATTAGAAGAAGATCCCTACGATCGCAGTTTTATTTTGTATAACGTTGCCCTGGTGCATACCAGCAATGGCGATCACCGCAGAGCGATCGATTATTACAATGAGGCGATCGATCTCAATCCCCGTATGCCCCAGGCCTTTAATAACATTGCGGTGATTTATCATCATCAAGGCGAAAAACTGCAGGAAATGGGTCAAGAGATTCAACTCCAAATGGAGCGTGCCCAGGAGCAAAATGATACGGAAAAAGTAGAAACCCTGCAAAGTGAGGCGGAAGCACTGTTTACTGAGGCCAATGAACTGTTTGATAAGGCAGCTGAATATTGGACTCGGGCGATTCGCCTAGCGCCCAACAACTACATCGAAGCCCAAAACTGGCTCAAAACCACAGGGCGAGCCAAAATTGATGCTTATTTTTAAGCTGTATGGTGAATCATGACGCGGCTAGAGCAAATCACCCAGGAGTGGCAATGCCGGTTGGCCGAAACCTGTCCCAATCAGTCTGCTGCTGAACGAGCTAGTATTTTGGCCTGGCTCTTGGGCCCCAAGTCGGACTGTATTAATACCCTGGAACCGCAAAATTTCCGTTGGTTCCTCCGGGCGATGTCCTATCGCCATCGTATCCTCCTGAAAAACTATCTGAAAACTTCTCCCTCTAGGGGATATGAGTACCTCATGCGGCGCTTAGCAGGGGTGGCTCTGATTCGCTCCAAACTGCGAACTTGGCTCGATCAAAGCCGCGATCGTCAGCGCAGTTTTATGATGGTGCTGAAAGAAGTGGTGCAAGAGATGCTGGAGAACGATCGTTATCTCCAGGAACAATGTCAGTGGTTGCAGCGGTGTACCCCCTCCTCCCGCCTCCGCAGTCTCTTACTCTTAGCCAGTCTAGAAGAATATGCCCTGCGCCCAGTCCATAACCTGCCCCTGATTCTGCGGCGCATTGCCAATCACGTCAGATCCCTGGAGCGGGGGGGAGTGACGTGGGCCCCCCTCAAGGAAATGATTCACCTGATTTCCGACGATGGGCTTTTGGCGGAGGATGACAAAGATGATATTACCGGCCAGAGCTACTTCAACGACCAAGCTATTGACTACTACGAAAGAAAAGTTTGGGAACAGGATGTCGATTACCAGCGGCGCAGAGTGCAGCAGGAATTTGAGTTATATCTCAACCAGGAGTTAGGGGAAGTAGCGGTCAAGTGGCTGCGGCTTTATCTGCAAGGGTATTCCCAGGAGCGTATTTCCGAACGCTTAGGAGTGTCGATTAAGCGCTTATATCGCCTGCGGGAAAAAGTAGGCTATCACGCCATTAAGGTATTTAGTATTCGGGTTCAGCCAGAACTGGTGGCGGAATGGCTTCACATTTCCCTGCAAGAGCACAATTTTGGGCTTACGCCAGGGGAATGGCAGCAATTTTGGATGACCTTAACCCCTCGGCAACAGTTAATTGTAGACAACTTAAGGAAAGGGATCTCCCTAGAAACGATCGCAGAGACCCATGACATTAGACGCAATCGCGTGAAAGCGGAATGGGGCCGAATTTACCTAGCGGCCCAGCGTTTTCGCAATCAGGGTTTGCTCTCCTTCAATTGCTCTAGTTGATCAGGGGCTCCTTTTTCCTGCTCTAAAAGCGTCCGAATCCAGCGTAGTTCTTCTAAAATTTCCCTTAACAGCAGATCCGTTTCCGATCGGATTTCCACGACTTCTACGTTCACATCCCGAAGCTGCAGGATTTCTTTGGCATAACGGGCAACTTCTACCGGATGAAATTGCAGGGGCTGACGAGGAGACGATCGATGTTCGGGGTTGAGATACTGGGGGTCGTAAGGTAAGTTTAAGCGTCTGCCTTTGGGATCGGTATTGGCGTAGCGATAAATGGTGGCCCGGGAACGATGAAGAACTCGTTGAACATCTTCAACACTCATCATCTGTTCACCGGGTTCCAATGGGAAGGGCTGATTCTCGGGTAATAGCATTGACAAAGCGGACTATCCTCTCCCAGTAAGCATCTCTAGTTTTCGTCCAGGTTTCGTCTCAGTTTCAGGTGGGGCTAAGCGATCGAGGTTGAGCCGAGGTCTGCCGGGACATCCTGCCAACGTCCCTGACCCACGGATTGCAGGGCTTCCTCAAGGCTTAGGGCTCCAGAATAGAGCGCCTTGCCCACGATCGCTCCGGTGACTCCCATGGCCTCTAGGGTCAATAAGCGTAGCAAATCTGTGATGCTACTCACGCCACCGGAGGCAATCACCGGAATAGAAACCTGACTGACCAAATCCCGGAGGGCGTTAATATTGGGCCCTTGTAAAGTACCATCCCGGTCAATATCGGTATAAATAATCCCTGCAACGCCCAGATCGGCCATGCGCTGGGCCAAGGTCACCGCTTGTACCGTAGTGGTTTCTAGCCATCCCTTCGTTGCCACTTGGCCATTCCGGGCATCAATCCCCACCACAATCTGACCCGGAAAGGCTTGGCAAAGCTCTGCCACCAGTTGGGGATTTTCCACCGCTGCGGTACCTAAGATCACCTGAGACACGCCAACGCCGAGGAGCGATTCCACGGTTTGGCGATTGCGAATGCCTCCCCCCACCTGTACTGGAATGGTCAAGGCGGCGCAGATCTCCTGCAACACCCCATGATTAGTGGGAGAGCCACTTTTTGCGCCGTCTAAATCCACAACATGCAACCGATCGGCCCCCTGACTCGCCCACTGTTTGGCCATTGCTAAGGGATTGTCACTGAAAACTTCAGCTTGGGCATAGTCCCCTTGATAGAGGCGTACACATCGTCCTTCCAGGAGATCAATAGCCGGAATGACATCCATAGGCGGTATTCCACAAAGAGTGCAAAGGGTTTAACGGTCTCAAAAACCGCTCTTATCTTACGCGATCGGTGTCAGTCTTGCTAAGGGGAATAACAAGGTCAACGGGGGGAACCATTGTAGTCCACCACGACTTCTCCTGTACTTTGATTGACCGTCACCTCACTTTCGATCGTGGGGGTTGTCCAACCTGGGGCTCCCCCAAAAAAGACAAAAGTCCAAGTGCCATCCCCATTGTCTAGATAGGGAGCGCCTTCCGAAGGCCCATGCATGACATCTTCCGCCTGGTACAGCCCGAGACCGCCATTGAGGTCTTCGATCGCTTGGCGGGCATAGTTCTTAGCTCGATTGAGGGTAATGCCCAGGGATAAGGGCGCATTGACCACACCTCCGGGGGTTTGATGGTCTGCGGGTACAATCTCTGGGTTACGAATTGCGCCGTTGTAATTGACAATGACATCGCCAGTGCCCTGATCCACCGTGACTTCACTTTCAATGCTGGGGGTTGTCCAGCCTGGCTCCCCTCCAAAAAAGACAAAGCTCCAAGTGCCATCCCCATTATCTCGATAGGGGGATTCCTCGGAAGGCCCGTGCATCGCATCTTCCGCTTGATACAGCCCTAGCCCGCCATTGAGGTCTTCGATCGCTTGGCGGGCGTAGTTTTTAGCACGATTAAGATCGACGGTTGTAAATTGACTGAGGTGCAGGACGGGTTGTCCGGAAGACTGAGGGGGCAAGGCAACATCTGGCGGTACCGGGGCATGAAGTGCCAGCAACGTGAACATCCAAGCAGAATAGAGCATAAGTTTAGGGGTGAATAACGTTAGGAGCTAAGGAGCTAATCAATGGGTGGTCTGCGCTCTCCGGACGCAACACCCGTGGAATGGTTTCAGTAGGTTCAGTCGTCTAGTTTTGAGAACGGACTGAGGACTGCGCTCACAACCACTCTCATGACCCAAATTTAACCAGGGAAGACGGTTTTTTGAAGCGCCCACCGATTTATTTTAGTCCCTATTGCGAAAGCATTTGTAAGCGATACAAACTGGCATATAATCCCCCCTGATCTAACAGGTCGTCGTGACGACCAGACTCCACCAGTTGCCCTTGCTTGAAGACCAGAATTCGATCGACATTGCGAATGGTGGATAAGCGGTGGGCAATAATAATGGCGGTTCGATCTTGCAATAAGCGATCGAGGGCCTCTTGAATGAGGGCTTCCGTGGCCACATCTAAGTTGGCGGTCGCCTCGTCCATGACTAAAATTTGCGGGTCTCGAATGGCGACGCGGGCAAAGGCGAGGAGTTGTTTTTGTCCTGCAGATAGGTTTGTGCCACGCTGACGCAGTTGGGTTTGATAGCCTTGGGGCAGTTGTTGAATAAAACGATCGACGTTGGTGAGTTCTGCCGCCCGTTTAATGCTGTCTAAGCTATAGGTTTCTCCGAGGGAAATATTACTGGCGACATCTCCAGAGAAGATAAAACCATCTTGAAGAATCACCCCAATATAACGGCGTAGATCCTGTTGTCTTAATTCTCGAATATCATGACCTGAAACGAGAATTTGTCCTTGGGTCGGTTCATATAAACGACAGAGTAAGCGAATTACGGTACTTTTACCGGCTCCGGTGGGGCCCACGAGGGCAACTTTTTCACCGGGTTTAATGGTAAAGTCTAGATTTTTTAAAACATAGTCCTGATCTTTATAGGCAAAGGATACTTGGTCAAAACGAATTTCTCCCGATCGTTCTGCTTCCTTTAAGGTTTCCGCCGTGGGAGACGGAGCGATCGTGGTGGTTCTAACTAAACTGGGATCTTTAATTTCAATGGGTTCATTTAATAACTCTGCAATGCGTTCGACGGCCGTTAAACCAGATTGAATGGCGGTAAATTTTTCAGCTAACTGTCGTAAAGGATCAAATAAACGTTGGGAAAAAAGGATAAAGGAGGCTAAAGTGCCGAAGGTTAAAGCCTCAGGAGTGCCAGCAGTTTTCAGCACTAGCATTCCCCCCACCCACAGGACTAAAGCGATCGCTCCCAGGGAAACAAATTCGAGGGTGGCGGAAATTGCGGAATCATGAAAAATAGTCTTATCCACTGCCGTAATATAGCGATCGTTGGTGACGCGAAATAACTCACTATTAAATTTCTCACGGCGGAAAATCTGGACGACGTTAATCCCTTGAATATTCTCCTGTAAGGCTGCATTCAGCAACGAGAGTTCTTCCCGCGATCGGTAGTTTGCTTTACGATATTGCTGCTGAAAATAGAGAATAACGGCCGTCACGGGCAGCAGGGTTAACATTAACAGCAAAGCAAGGGTGGGTTGTAGCCAAAACATCGCCACACACACCACAATTAGGGAAAATAAATCATTGACAATGCCGATCGCTCCCGTGGAAAAAACATCCCCCAAAGCTTCCACATCGCTGGTTAAACGGGTAATCAACTTCCCGATCGGAGTCCGATCGAAAAAGCGCACCGCTAAATCTGTAACGTGTTGGAACAAATCCTGACGAATTGCAGCGGTAATTTCTTGCCCAACTTCCTGAACCAGATACCCTTGAATGCCTCGAAAGGCTAAACGAACAGCGATCGTGCTAAAGAGTGTCCAGGTTAAGAACTGTAAGCCTTGTGCAACGGATCGTCCCGTCAAGAGCTCGATCGTGGGTTCACCCCGAATTAAAGAAATGGCCTGCCCCACTAGGATGGGTTGCACTGCCCCAGCAATGGAGAGGGGAATTAACAGTACGATCGAGAGAAATAATGTTTTACTACTCCGGCGAGCATAAGGAAACAGACGCAGAAATAAGCGCCAATCACTTTCGCGGGATTTAGAAGCGGCAGGTGCAATCACAGGATTTTGACAGGGGCAGACAATGTTACTGTATCTTAACGCTAATGGGATTCTGGGGAAAATTGCAGCCTAGAGGGTTCTGGACTGCATTGATGATTCTTCATTCGTCCGTCCTCCTAAAGAAACTGAGCAACAAATTTTGGTGCTGGAACAACATCGTGCCAACGTTTGGATAAGGGCGACCAATTTAAGGCAGAAGAGGACGGCGCACTCTTCCATGCAATTTTTTCACTTTCAGTGGAAAGCCGCTATAAGTGAAAGAATAAGCTCCTCGCTCCGGTGCATGTGTCATGTTTTATCGTTTTCTCATTCTAATGGGAATCGTGTTTGTCCCCCTCTGGGGATGTGCAAGTTCCACCCCCCCCTTAGATCCCCCGGCTCCGCCTCTCCCGTCTCCTTCGCCCCAAACTTCTATGCGTCTCTTTCCTACTCCACCTCTGGTTAATGCCGATCGGCTCTGGCAGTCTCTCCAAGCTATTGTGGCCCTAGACGATCGCTATAGTGGGGCGGGACGGGCCAGAACGCGATCGTTTTTGAGGGAAGAATTAGCGGCTCTGGGTTGGGATCTAGAGCAACAAACCTTTCCCGATGGAGAGAATATCATTGCTCGGAAAACCTGGGCAACAGAGGCAGATCAACCGGCTCAACGCTGGATTGTAGGGGCACACTATGACACGGTGGAGGGTACCCCAGGAGCAGATGACAATGGTACGGGAGTCGCGGTGCTCTTAGAGTTAGCTCATCTCTTTGCGGAGGTGTCTTTAGATGTGCCTCAACCGGTGAGTTTAGAACTGATCTTTTTTGACCGAGAAGAAGCAGGATTGCAGGGCAGTTTTGCCTATAGTCAACGGTCTGAAAATCTCGAACAATTGCAAGGGGTCATTATTTTAGAAATGATCGGTTATTCTTGCTCTGAACCAGGATGTCAACAGTATCCAAAGGATTTACTGATCGAGAAACCAAGCGATCGTGGAGATTTCTTAGCGGTGGTGGGAGATGCAGAACACCCTGAAATGCTCACACCTTTCAGTCCAGAAATTCAAGATCAATTTGTCCCCTCTGACCTTCAGATTTTTACCCTCAGTGTTCCCCTCAAGGGGGTTTTGACTCCAGATGTTTTGCGTAGTGATCATGCTCCCTTTTGGTTACAAAATATTGGGGCTGTGATGGTCACGGATACCGCTAATCTTCGTAATCCCCACTATCACCAAACAACCGATACCCTAGAAACGATCGATCGTCCTTTTTTTACTCAAGTGGCCCAAGCGATCGTCAATGCCACGCTGTATCACTTGGGGCATTGAGTTTAGATGAGATGCTAATCTCACAGCGAAAACTCGCTAATCGGTTTCGAGTAGTCTCACATTGTTTATAAACATAGGCTTCGCAGATCTTCATCTATATCAATCAAGCCCTTAAATATTTTTTGGTTTTCTAAATCTCGACCGTAAAGAATTTTATAAACCTGTTCAAATTTATCTTTAGGGTTAAAAGGCTGTAATGTTCCATATCTAGACTGATGTACAATTGTACCTCTTTCATTGGCAAGAGTCTCTATTTCCTGAATCCATAGATTATCAAAAATATCGATTTCTAAGCCCAGAGGTAGCAGAAGAGAATAAAGATTTGCTTCTCGAATTCCATGATTATCTTTAACTCTTTGCCGAAAAGTATCATTAACTCTTTGTATTTCATCATCAATGTAAGTTCTGAGCTTATTCCTCTGAATATCTCTTTTAAACTTTAGAATATCATTGTCTTTTCTTTGAGGAAAGAAAATCATCAATGCCAATACTGGTATACTCACTCTCTTGTGGCTTTTCCAAAGATTTTCTATGGCTTGAGTTAAAATCTGGATCGCCATGTTTTCAATATATGCCTCTATCTCTGCATGGGATAAAGCAATAAATGCTTTGACCTGAGTGGATGATTGAGATAAATCATCAGGAAATTGATCATCTTCAAGGTTTTCAGGAAGAAGTTCTGCTTTTAAAAGGTCAATGGCATTAGCTAAACGCTTAAATTCTTGGGAAGCATTCGACAAATCAGGAGTTACGACCATTACAATTACTCTTCACACCTAATATTTAGAGTTCTCCTGAAACAGGAAGATCGACTTGCATATTAATAGAATTCTCTAGGGCTGTTTTCCATTTTTTAAATCTAACTAAAGTTGCATCTGCCGACTTTGTTGCTTGCCCAACAGCATTAGTAAAATCTACATCATTAAAGAGATTTTCGTAGGCTGTTATTACAACTTCGGGATTATTTCGGACTTGTACTCGAACCTTTGGGTGCAGAAAAGAATGAATGAACAAATCAAAGATTGATTTATTAAATCGCGATTTATAGGTTTTTCTCGCTGGATCATAAACCTTTGAGAAGTTCAGATCAAATATTTCTAGTCCAAGAGTTAGGGATTCTTCAAACTGCTCCAGCGATCGTTTAATCTTTTCCTGAAAATCCTTATTCTCGTCCCATTTCTCAGAAAATTTAGCTGAAGTACTATCCAGAAAAGATTTCATCCCTCCTCTGTAAGACTTCATATTAAAATGAAAAGATAGAAATCTAAGCAGCAATTCTGAATCGGCCATACGTGAATCGGGGTAGGGTCTAAATATTTTAGATAGACTCTGTATATTTCTTGATTTTTCATCAATAAATTTCATGAATCCAGCAGGGTATAGCGCAAGACGTAATTCTTGTCCTAAAAGTTGTTTACCTCCTTGATTTAAACGCAAAAAAGTTTTATGAAGAAATGTTTCATCCGGCCAATTTCGCAAGAATATAGTACGAATAGTCTGATTTTCATAAGATCGTAAGAATTCAATGTTATTAGAGCTATTTTTGAGGGATTGATAAGTTTCACCTTCCAAGATCTTTAAAAATTCAAGACCTTGAAGCTTAAACCCATTATCGGGTAAGTCAGAATCACCTTCTCCAAAAAATTGAAGAATTGAAAGTAGGCGCTGCTTGCCATCTAAAACAATCATTTCTTTGTTCTTTTTCTCTGCAAGAACAATATTTGGAACAGGGATTCCTAAAATCAAAGACTCGATTAACCGACTCTTTCTTGTACGCTCCCAGGCATCACGACGTTGAAAACTTGGATCTAGTAAAATTGTTCCTTTTTTAATTTGATTTTTCAGCGTTTCTACAGTCCAATCTGCACCATAAACTACTGTTTGAGAAAGCGATTCAAGATCTAGTGTAGAAGAAAAATTATTGTCATTATCATCGTCTTCGTCTTCAAATCCATAGATAATTCTATCGTTATCAAAGTCGTTGTTGTCAATCATTGGGACACCTTACTGGATCAGAATTACTTGTTTAAAACTCAAAATCCTATGCCCCTATGATAAGACACAAGTAACTTATTTGGGCACAGGGGTATACGCCTTAGAGTTTGACCCTGACCAGCGTAACCCCGGTACCTCCATCACTTTGGGCGGCTGCTTCAAAGCTCTGCACCTGGGGATGTTGTTTCAAAAATTCATGGACTCCTCGCCGTAGTTTGCCCGTTCCGTGACCATGAATAATCCAAATGGGGCCGGTTGCCTCCGCTAGGCTGCGATCGATTTCAATTTCTGCATCTGCTACCCGACTGCCCCGCAGATCCAGGGTGTTGCGGGAAGTGCGAATTTCAGGATCAGGTTCCTGGGGTTTCGAGTCTTGAGGTTTGTGGTCACGGGGAGGTTTTTTCGGCAGTTCTTCTACTTTCTCGCCTTTTAAGGACTCAATTTCGGTAATGCCTAGACTCATTTTCATTAAGCCTAAGCGCACCGTAATTTCCCCATTCCCATCCACTTCGCTAATCACATCCGCCACTTGGTTAAAGCGCGGTACCCGCACCCGATCGCCAATCTGGGGCTTAAAGGTGGGGGGTGCTTTAGGCGTTGTTTCTGGTGTTGCTTTGACCTGCTGACTGGGGAGATGGGTGGCGGCAATGCGATCGATCGCTTCTGTGGCGGTTTTGGCCCGCTGGGCCAGTTGGGGGCCGCGTTGCAGTTTGCGAATGACTTCGGCAATGTCTGATTTAGCTTGCTGAATGGCTTCCTGAACCACCACTTCCTGCTGTTGCTTGAGATCCCATTCCCGTTGCTTTAACTGTTCTGCTTTACGGTTGAGTTCTCGGTAAAGATGCTCGGTTTGACGCAGTAATTTGGCGGCGGAACTGGCTTTGTCTTCCTGTTCACGCCGTTGCTGTTCCAGTTGGGCAATGACACTGTTCACATCGGTACTGGATTCTCCGGTGACGTAGGTCTGAGCTTGCTCAACAATAGGGGAGACCAGCCCTAGGCGCAGGGCGATCGTCAGGGCATTGGATCGGCCGGGAATCCCCCAGAGGAGGCGATAGGTGGGGGATAGGCTTTGGTCATCAAATTCCACAGAGGCATTTTCAAAACGGGGATCCTGATACTTCAAGGCTTTGAGTTCCCCAAAATGAGTGGTGGCGATCGTCAGTTGGCTGTGGTCTGCTAAGTATTGCAACAGCGATCGGGCAAGAGCACTTCCTTCGGAGGGATCGGTGCCCGCGCCGACTTCATCGAGGAGAACGAGAGATGGACTGAGGCAATCCCCTGGGGCCAAGACCGCTAAAATGCGACTAATCCGTTTAATATGCCCGGAAAAGGTGGAGAGACTTTGTTGTAAAGATTGCTCATCACCAATGTCCGCTAAAATGTGCTCGAACCAAGGTAGTTCCACCGGCTCTTTGGCGGGCACAAAAAGACCTGCCTTGGCCATTAAACAAACCAAGCCCAGGGTTTTCAGGGTTACGGTTTTGCCTCCGGTATTGGGGCCCGTAATGGCTACAACGCGAATTTCTGGCTTAATGATTAAGTCAATAGGAACAACAGCGCTACCCGACTCCTGACGTTCCTGCCAGAGGAGGAGGGGGTGGCGTAACTGACGTAAAACGATCGCTTCGCTTGGGCTCTGAGAAAGCTCTGCGGGTGAACTCCCCTGAACTGGGGCAATGAATCGGGGTGGGTTGCCCCCCAGCCAATAGCTATAACGGGCACGGGCGGCCGCCAGATCTAGGGTAGTGACGATCGCTAAGAGGAGTTCTAAGTCCGTAACGACCTCAGCTACCTGTTCACTTAAACCTTGGCGAACTCGTTCTTCCTCCGCCTCTTCCTGCCGACTCAGTTGCCGGAGGCGGTTATTGGCCTCAACAATGTTGTGCGGTTCAATATAGAGGGTTGCACCACTCCCGGAACTATCGTGAACTAACCCCGGAATGGCATCCTTTTGGGGCGCTTTCACCGGAACCACAAACCGCCCTTGCCGTTGGGTAATCACCGCTTCCTGAAGCGCATTGCTTTGACGCTGCAAGATTCGTTGCAATTTTTGATAGATGAACTCCCGCTGGTTTTTCCACTGCTCCCGAATGCCCGCCAACTTCTCACTGGCCCGATCCGTCACCCGGCCGCGATCGTCAATGCAGTGGTGAATATGTCGCTCTAACTCTGGATAGGTTCGGAGCGTAGAAACCAGGCTACTGAGGGTGGGCAATTCCTCTTCGGGTTGGGCATCAATGACCCGGCGCAGATTTCGGGCTCCCGCCAGTGTTCCCGCAATATTCAGCAGTTCTTCGCCGCTGAGAATTCCCCCTCGGCTGGCCCGCTCCAAGGCACTGCCAATATCTTCAATCCCTTCAAAGGTCAACCCCTTACCCGCAATCGTTTCGAGGTGATAAATTTCACGGGTTTGGTTCAGCAAGTCCAGACTCTGCTCTAGGCGATCGGGAATGAGCAGCGTTTGGGCGGCTCGGTATCCTAATTTTGTCGCCGCAAAGGTGGATACTTGTTGGCAAAGTCGTTGCCACTCTAACAGGTCAAGGGTTTCGGACTGAATCGATCGGCTAGTCAAGGGGGAAGGGGAAATAGGGCACTAAACAACAGATCCTATTCTGGCATTTTCTTTTCAAAAGTGGGCTCTGACCGCCTGGGAGATCTATAGTGTCCGCACAAAAATAGGAATTGGAGTGGGTTTCCCATTGAAAGCGAAAAAGTTTAATGGAAGAGTGCGGTACGGAGCACTGCACTCTTCTGTCTTAAGTTGATAGCCTTGAGGTGTACGATAAACCGTTAATGTAGGCTGCAAAATCTTTGCGATTATATAAAAATGGAGACTGACAGCATTGATCCCAGGGGGTATAACGATCGGGATAATAAAACGCTAAGAGATGAAATGTCTGACCACAACTTTCAACAGATTGAGGGGTAGGAGTTGGCAGCATCATGAAATCTAAACCCAAGCACAAGACATGAAAATCCTAGCATTGATGACAGGTCTGGTATCACTTGTGGGGTTGCCATCCGCTAGGGTTAGATCTCCGGTTTCTAATCGAAAATCACCAGCATTTTGACCATGCTCCATCAGAGAAGGTGGGAATTTCATCGCGTCCCCACCTCCTAAGCGATCGGCAAAACGATCGTCTAGAGTCGTCGCCAGCGACGGCCTTCCTGGTTCAGCAGCAACTCTGCTGCCTCCGGTTCCCAAGTGCCCGCTTCATAGAGGGGAATCGCACCGGGATCTGTGGGCGCATCCCAGACCTCTAGGACAGGAGTTAAAACCCGCCAGGAGGCTTCCACTTCATCGGCTCGGGTAAAGAGGGTTTGATCCCCCAACATGCAATCCACGAGCAAACGGCTATAGGCTTCCTGACTGGGTTGCCCAAAGGCGGCATCATAGCGGAAATCCATTTCTACGGTGCGGGTGCGGAGGGAGGAACCGGGAGTTTTGACCTCAAAGCGCATGGCAATGCCCTCGTTGGGCTGAATCCGTAAGGCCAGGATATTGGGGTTCGCTTCTTTGGTCGCCGAAGGGAACATCAAGTGGGGCACATCCCGAAACTGAATTGCAATTTCCGTTACTTTCTTAGGCATCCGTTTGCCTGTCCGAAGGTAAAAGGGAACCCCTTGCCAGCGCCAGTTGTTAATACTGAGTTTCAGGGCAGCATAGGTGGGGGTGGTGGAGGTAGGAGAAGATCCTTCTTCCTCCCGGTAACCCGGTACGGGTTTGCCTTTCATCCAACCGGCTGTGTATTGACCCCGAATGGCACAGGCGTTGAGGTTGTCGAGATCCGCCAGTTGGGTGGCTTCAATGACTTTCACTTTTTCGTTGCGAATGCTGTCGGCATCGAGGGAGTTGGGGGGTTCCATCGCCGTCAGGCAAAACAATTGCATCAGGTGATTTTGCACCATATCCCGCAGGGCTCCCGAGGTTTCGTAATAGCCAGCCCGACCCTCCAAGCCTACGGATTCCGCCACGGTAATTTGCACATGATCAACAAATTGACGATTCCATAGCGGCTCAAAAATGGCATTGGCAAACCGGAAAACCAAAAGGTTTTGCACCGTTTCTTTGCCGAGATAGTGATCAATCCGATAAATCTGTTCTTCTGCACAGACACTTTGGACAACGCGGTTTAAGACCTGAGCCGAGGCCAAATCTCGCCCAAAGGGTTTTTCAATGACTAGGCGGGTTTTGCGGGGATCCTCTAACATGCCTGCGCTACCCAGTTGCTGGGCGGCCTCACCAAAAAATCGGGGGGCAACGGAAAGGTAGAAGGTACGGTTGCCTCGGGTGCCCCGTTTTTCGTCTA
>JBEAPM010000505.1:0-3800 GCA_041164445.1 Cyanobacteriota bacterium | reverse complement strand
CTTAGGGGTAGGGGCTGCTTGGGCTTGGTTTGTGGACGATCGCGCCACCAAAGCGATCGGAGAACAACGGCGGTGCCACAGTAGCAAAATGGCACTGAAAAGCCTGGAAAAGCGCCGCCTCGATCCGGATCACTGTTTCCAGGAGGCAGAGTATCAAGCCCGTTTACAACTGCTCAAAACGGTTGAGGGTGCTAGCTTGCATCCGCCCTACCTTGGCGATCTGCTCTGGGCGATCGTTGCGACGCTGATTGGATTTCTGGCGGATCTTTGGGTCAGTGCTCCTGGTGGTTGGTTGATGGCGGCCTTTGTGTCGGGGTTTCCCATTACCCTGATCTGGCTGACCAGCTTAGTGGAATCCCAGTACATTGATTATGCGGACTGGGCCAGTTCGATCATAAAGACTTACAGCACCTTTCTTCCCCATCTTGAAGTGCCTGAGTCGGACTTACTGGAAGTGACCCAGTTAGATGCCCGTATTCGGTTTTACATTGCGGATCGCCCCGATGGCTTCCAGACCCCCCAGGGGGCGGCAGCAAAGGCCACACACGACTTAGCTTTCCAGGAAATGCAGGGCTGGGATGTGGCGGCTAACCAGGCGGAAAAGCAACTGAACGATCGCTATAAACAAGCCTTAAAGGAGGCAAAGAATAAGCCCATGCCCCAAACCCAAGCCCAGGGTTACCGAGATTGGGAAGTTTCTCCCAGTTATGAAGGGGCAATGCGCACACGCCAGGAACGCATTGAACAGGAACAGGCGGAGGCGACCCAAGCTTATGAAACAGACTTACAGTCTCTCCAGAAGGATTATGGGCGCATCATTAACCACTGGAATGTCATTCGTGAGCAAGCTATTGGAGACTATGAGCATTGGGAACAGGCCCACTATCCCGATGTCATCTATCAAAATCGATCGGCAGCTTAGGAGTCCTAAGTCCCCCTGAATTGGGGGGATCCCCTTTTTGAGCGGTGGTCAAAATCGTTCGGGGGTTGGACTCCCCATTGCCTCGACGTTCATCCCGATGCTCCCCTTTGGGAGAGTGCGGGGCTTCTCGCCGACTAAGCTAAGCCACTACTCTGTGTTGCCAACCACTCCAACAAATCCTCCAGCTTTTCAAATGCCAGTAACGCCTCCCCCAGTGCCTCCCACTGTACCAGCGACAACTGGTCTAACCGTAGTTCTAACTGCCGAGACATTACCCGATCGGGTTCTACACCTAGGGTTCCCGATGGCACCAACCCCAAACGCAGCCGTAATAGTCGTAACACTAACTTTTGGGCTTCCTCTGTACGTCCCTGGTTAAGCCCTTGGTTAAGTCCCTGATTAAGTCCCTGATTAAGCCCTTGGGCTAAGCCTTCCATGAGCCCTTCCTGACGGCCTTCCGCCAGAATAGCCTGATACACCGAAGATTCCCGCATAACATCCCTCCTGAGGACAGACCGAACTAGATCTTGATCTAATAATAACCCTGCCAAAATTGTTGTGGAAGCGATCAAATTTTCTGGTAGTGGATCCCCATAACGCTACAATCTCCAGTCCTCTCTCCAGTATGCTCAACCGAAAGGCTGAGTCATTATAGGCTAGTTTCGATCGCTTTCTCCTCAAAAACTAATGATCGAACTTCACCACTTAACTGCACAACATTAGACCAATGTGGTGATAAGGAATCAGAACGATCGTTCGCTTATGTCCTTAATCCCTTCTTTCCTAAACTCCTATGTCCCGAATTCCGATGGCTATTCACCCAACAGAGAAAATCCTCTACAACAGTCATCCCGCGATGCTGAGAAACAATCCCCTTCTCTTTGTCCTTGCGTCCGCCGCTATTTTGCTGTATGGGCTGGGCTTACTCATTTTCCTGGCTTGGTGGTTCGAGATCTCTGATAAGACTCTCATCGTGAGTGACCGCCGTGTGATTTATAAAGAGGGATTTTTTAGACACAGTGAGATTGATATTCCCCTCTCTCAAGTTTCAACGGTTGTGATTAAACAAGGGATTTGGCAAACCCTCTTCCGGGTAGGAGATCTCTGTTTTGGTGGCCCTGCAACTAGCGGCTATGAAATTGAGGTGAAAGGGTTTCCCTATCCCTATCGAATCAAGCACCTCATTTTGGCCAATCGTGGCTGGTAAATCTTAGAGTCTGAGTCGTGAGTCCTATTATGAGTACGAATGCAACAACAACTTCATCTGACAAACCATCAACAGCCGTTTCAGAAGTGAAACCGATCGTTAATATTAGTGGCACAGACCTGGTGAGTTCCTTTGTGAGTAATGTCACTTTAATGATCCTGCTCTTGGGCTTTGGTGGGCCGTTGTTAGTGATGTATCCCGTTGTGGATAAAGTGGTCTTGCAGGCATGTCAATATGTCAACTCCATTTGTGCTGCCATGGTAACCGCTGAAACCGATACAACTCCCCCTGAAGTGCAAGCCTTGCCACCCCAAGCCCTGGCGGATCAGTTGTCCTCCTCTTACGGGATCAACTATCGGGAGTTACAAGCCTTACTTGAACAGCAAAACTGGGAAGCGGCTAATCAAAAAACAACGGAGATTATGGCCCTCTTGTTTCGGCAGGAAAATCTAGATATTGACACTGAGTCTCCCCTGTTACCGGCCTTAAGCAAAGACTTCAGAAGTCTGAATACACTCTGGACAAAGTACAGTGATGGGCATTTTGGGTTTGCCCGCCAATCCCAAATTTGGCAGGACATTGGTGGATCTGCACAGGCCACACCAGAAATCTATCAAGGTTTTGCAGAACGGGTCGGCTGGGACGATCGTAATTTGTCTGACTTAACCTTTAGCCTGGAAGCGCCTCCAGGACATTTACCCGCTGCTTTTGTCGAGCTTTTATCTCTGGTGGAAGACGATCGCTTAGAGAAACTGACTGGATTCTACCGCGATCGGGGGGTGGGGTATTGTAGCCATTGGTCGCTAGACAGTCGGGGGAGATGGGCCCTGTGGGGCGATCGCAGTCTATTTCGAGGTCATTTGTCGATGTTCCGGTGGAACTGTGGGGTCAAAATGTTGTAGGGAAGAACGATCGCTCCCCTTCCAGACTTCACCTTGCAAAAAAAAGTTTTTGCTGAACTGCACACATTCAGACTGAGGTAGTGATAGGAAATGAAGAAGGTTTTACAAATTCAGGAAGAGCAGCATGGCTAAACAGCCCCAATGGTTAGACTGTCCAGACAATGCGGATCCCTATCTTCGCTTTTGGATCGAACTGCTACGCACCAGCTACCAGGACTGGGGACAACGGCAACCCGTGTGGCAGTTTTGTGCCCAAAATCTGGACTATCTCAACCTCAACCTGATCCCCGTTATCCAAACTTGGTTCCGCCAAAACCTGCCCCCCTCTGCACAGCGGGATAATTTTGTGGGACTGGTGCAAAATGTGTTGATTTACATCAAGAACTTTCCTCTGGGCAAACGGGCGGATAACCTGGAGATTGCGATCGCGGGCTATCTTCTGGTACTGGAAGCTAGACCCAGGGCAACCCATGCTGAAAAATGGGCACAAACCCAAAATAATCTGGCAATTGCCTACTCCGATCGCATCCGAGGGGAGCGGGCTGAGAACATCGAAAATGCGATCGTGTCCTATTCCCTCGCTCTTGAGGTTTATACCCGACAAGCTTTTCCTGAACAATGGGCGATGACCCAAAATAATCTGGCAAATGCCTACGCAGATCGCATCCGAGGGGAGCGGGCTGAGAACATCGAAAATGCGATCGAGTCCTATTCCCTCGCTCTTGAGGTGAGAACCCGACAAGCTTTTCCTGAAGATTGGGCGATGACC
>JBEAPM010000504.1:0-8016 GCA_041164445.1 Cyanobacteriota bacterium | reverse complement strand
TCTCTAGGGCGCGTCAGTCCAATACCCTTACGGTATGGACATGAGCCGCGCCCGTCCCCGTTTTAGAACAAGCGTAGACCGCAGGGGTAGCGATCGGTATGTTGAGATTAGTATTAGCACCGTAGCACCGTAGGTTGGGTTGAGGTACGAAACCCAACACCCCAACCACAACAAGCGTGAACCTCGTCCGTCATGATCACCAAGATTTACTTATATCCCAAATTAAAAAGACTATAGACTTACATTTATACTTATCCAGCAAAAAGATGTAATGTATCTATGGAAGGAATCAAGTTGAGCTACAAATTTTCCCGGGGTTGACTCTGGGCAAGAAGTGCAGTTCAGCCCTTGGACTTCTAGTCAATACAGCACTTGGGAAAACAGTGCAGGATCAAAAGCGAGTTCGCCGATGCGGGGAACTCGCTTTCGTAAATGCATCTATAACACGCTGTAAAAGCTTTTGACCATATTAACGCAACGGTTCTGCAGTCCCCTGAGTTCTTCAGGGGACAAGTTCACTATGGATTTATAAATCCTCTGGAGGTATCATGAACGATTTTACTCCCGTATCTCGGCGACGTTTTTTAGCCACAGCAGGCGCAACGGCAACCCTGTCTGTTTTACTAAAAGGTTGTTTGGGCAATCCCCCCACTCCTGATCAAGGCAGCGGGACAACCAGCACCCAAAGCACTCCGGCCGCAAATATTGCCTCAGATCAGGCACCGGAAACGACCCAGGCGAAGTTGGGTTATATTCCCATCGTAGAATCCGCCGGTCTGATTATTGCTAAGGAAAAAGGCTTTTTTGCCAAGTACGGCATGACCGATGTGGAACTGTCTAAGCAAGCAAACTGGGCTTCTGCGCGGGACAACGTTACCATTGGTTCTTCTGGCGGTGGGATTGATGGCGGACAGTGGCAAATGCCCATGCCCCACCTCATCACAGAGGGGATCATTACGAATGGTAATAAAGTACCGATGTACGTCCTGGCTCAACTGGTCACCCAGGGCAACGGTATTGCGATCTCAGGCTTACACGCTGGCAAAGGTTTAGGTCTGAATATCGCTGGAGCCGGAGCCGACTACATTAAAAGCTTCCCCTCTAGCCAAGGACGCAAGTTCAAGGCTGCTCACACTTTCCCCAATGTTAACCAGGATTTCTGGATTCGTTACTGGTTTGCAGCGGGAGGCATCGACCCGGACACTGATATTGATCTACTGGCTGTTCCCCCTCCTGAAACCGTACAGGGGATGCGCAACGGTACCATGGATGCCTTTAGTACGGGAGATCCCTGGCCCTACCGTATTGTTGCAGACGGTATTGGCTTTATGTCTGCCCTGACCTACGAAATTTGGCCCTGCCACCCCGAAGAATATTTAGCCATGCGGGCAGATTGGGTTGATGCCAATCCCAAAGCCACAAAAGCCATTCTCAAAGGACTCATGGAAGCTCAGCAATGGTGCGATAAACCGGAAAATCGCGCAGAATTAGTCTCGATTTGTGCTGGACGCAACTACTTTAATATCCCCGTGGAAGTGTTAACTCCTCCCTATCAAGGTAACTATGCGATGGGCGATGGCAAACCCACTTTCAATGACATCAAAGTAGGGCCTCTGTACTGGAAAGACGATCGAGGTAGTGTCTCCTATCCCTACAAGAGTCATGATCTGTGGTTCCTCACCGAAGGTCTCCGTTGGGGATTCCACAAAGGTCAGATTGACGATATCGCCACGGCTAAAGCACTCATTGATAAAGTAAACCGGGAAGACATCTGGCGAGAAGCAGCACAGGAAGCAGGGTTTGCTGCAGATATTCCCAGTAGTACCTCCCGTGGCGTGGAAACCTTCTTTGACGGCGTTACCTTTGATCCTGAAAACCCGGAAGCATACCTCCAAAGCCTCAAGATTAAACGGATCTAACGTCCCCTAGCGATGATGCAGCTTAAGGAGGGGAGGATTAAGTCAACACTCCTCCCTCCTACTCCCTATTCCCTATTCCCTACCCCCTACTCCCTACTCCCTACTCCCTAACCCTACTAACTCCTATGGCATCCACAACTCGTTTACGACAACGTTCCACTCCTCCTATCTGGCAAACTTTTTGGGACAAGCAAGGTCAAGAGATCATTCCCCCGATCGTGGGTATTCTCACGTTTCTGGCCATCTGGCAACTCTGTTCTAGTAGTGGTTTAACCCGCTTACCGGGGCCCCTCAGTGTCTGGACAGAGCCCCGCACGCGGGAATTACTGATGTATCCTTTTTACGATCGCGGTGGCTTAGATAAAGGACTGTTCTGGCAAACCCTCGCTAGCTTAGGTCGGGTAGCTCAGGGGTACACTGTAGCCGCGATCGTTGGCATTGGCACCGGCATCATGGTGGGTCTGAGTCCACTACTCAACAAAGCCTTAGATCCACTCTTTCAGTTCCTGCGTATGATTGCGCCCCTGGCCTGGGTTCCCATTGCCCTCATCGCTCTGCAACAAAATCAACCGGCCGCTATTTTTGTCATCTTCATCACCTCCGTTTGGCCCATTCTCATTAACACCGCAGAAGGTGTACGACAAATTCCGCAGGACTACATCAACGTGCGTCGGGTGTTGCGCCTCTCCAGTCGGAAGTTCTTCTTTAAGATTTTGATTCCCTCCGCTCTACCTTATATTTTCACCGGATTACGCATTGCGATCGGTTTAGCTTGGTTAGCTATTATTGCGGCGGAAATCGTTATGTCAGGGATTGTCGGCATTGGCTTCTTTATCTGGGATGCCTACCAACAAAACTATGTGAGTGACATTATCTTGGCGGTTGTTTATATCGGTGCCGCAGGTCTGATTCTCGATCGGGGTATGGCTTACCTGCAAAAATGGATTGCCCCCCTCGATCGCTAGGAATTCCATCCCATCCCATCCCATCCCATTGCAAATCTATTCCCCGATCGGAGGCGTGTTAGAGCCAACACCCCCTCCCAGACGGGGAATGAGCAACCTCATCCCTAAACCCTCACCCCTTCATTACTCCCCAAACCTATGGATGCTAAGAACTCCTTTGTTGTTGCAGAGCAAATTGAAAAAACCTTTCCCCTCTCCAATGGAAACACCTATGTGGCCCTCAAAGGCATTGACCTGGAAATTCACCAAGGCGAATTTATTTCCCTGATTGGGCACTCCGGTTGCGGTAAGTCCACACTGCTCAACCTCATTGCAGGTCTAGATTTACCCACAGAAGGCATCGTGACCCTCGAAGGTCGTCTCGTCCGTCAACCCGGGCCAGAACGTATGGTGGTCTTTCAGAACTATTCCTTACTGCCGTGGCTGACAGTGCGCGAAAATATTGCCCTCGCCGTGGATGAAGTACTCACGTACCTCAGCCGCAGTGAACGGCTGCAAATTGTTGAAGAACACATTGACCTTGTGGGACTGCGCCATGCCGCAGACAAGCCCCCAGGACAGCTTTCCGGCGGGATGAAACAACGGGTAGCGATCGCCCGTGCCTTAGCGATTAGACCCAAACTCCTCCTGCTCGATGAACCCTTTGGAGCCCTGGATGCCCTCACTCGGGGGAATCTGCAGGAACAACTCATGCGCATTTGCGAAGAACATCAAGTAACTTCAGTGATGGTCACCCATGATGTGGATGAAGCTGTACTACTCTCCGATCGCATTGTCATGCTCACCAACGGCCCCAACTCCAAAATTGGCGGCTTACTCACCGTAGATATTCCTCGGCCTCGCAAACGCATGGAAGTGGTCAACCATCCCAGCTACTACAGTTTGCGATCGGAAATTATTTACTTCCTCAACCAACAAAAGCGCATTAAAAAACTCCGGGCCCGCAAAACCGCAGGGGTGATCAGCCGCCACGGTTTAGAGAAAATCAATCTGGAGATTGGCTTTGTGCCCCTTACGGCCTGCGCTCCCCTCGTAGTGGCTCACGAAAAAGGCTTCTTCCAAAAACATGGACTTGATGAAGTCACCCTAGTGCGGGAAAGCAGTTGGCGGGGCATCGTAGACGGTATTGTGGGGGGGTATCTGGATGGCGCACAAATGCCAGCCGGAATGCCCACTTGGATTACTACGGGCGGGCATGACAACTCCCCCCTGCCCATGGTCAGCGCCCTCACCATTACCCGCAATGGCAACGCCATCACCCTCTCCAAAGCCCTGTACGATCGCGGCGTATACACCCTAGAAGACTTCCACAAAGTCTTGGCGGCCACTCGCAACGAACCCCACACCCTAGGAATGGTACATCCGTCCTCCATGCATAACCTTCTACTGCGGTATTGGTTAGCAGCGGGAGGCATTGATCCCGATCAAGATATTCACCTCACCACTATTCCCCCCGCCCAGATGGTGGCGGACTTGAAAGCGGGCACTATTGATGGCTACTGTGTGGGTGAACCTTGGAACCTACGGGCAATGCTCGAAGGGGTGGGAGTAACGGTAGCCACGGATCTGGAAATTTGGTCTGGACATCCGGGCAAGGTTTTGGGAGTCCGAGAAGATTGGAGCAACGCCTACCCCAACACCCACGTTGCCCTCGTTAAAGCGATCTTAGAAGGTTGCCAGTATTGCTCCATCCCCGAACACCAGGACGAAATTCGAGAACTCCTGGCCCAACGCCAATACCTAGGTACGGACAAAGACTACATCCAACTGGGAGATCCCCATCAGTACGCCTGTAGCTTAGAACATCCCCATCGAGAGTATGCCCACCACTTCTTTTTTGGAGAAGGCATGAACCGTCCCAGCCGCACTGAGCACCTCTGGATGATGACGCAAATGGCTCGCTGGGGTGACATTCCCTTCCCCCGAAACTGGGTGGAAATTTTGGAACGGGTCTGCCGTGTTGGAGTCTTTAGTACCGCTGCCCGGGAGTTAGGCCTGGTGGATGTCAAGTACCGCCGGGAACCGATCCAACTGTTTGATGGCGTGCGCTTTGAAGCGGACGATCCCATTGCTTATTTGAATGGACTGGACATTAAACGCAACTTTAGTGTGGCGGAAGTGTCCCTGCCCCCTGCCCACCAAATGCCCATGGCTGCCTAGCGATCGACCTGTTTAAGAGAGGTGAATCAATGCTGACAAATCCGAACGTCTCCCTAACTCCCCTATCCCTGGAGCCCCCAGGCTCAACCATTCCACCCCGTTCAAAGCGCCCTACTGCCATGACTTCCACTGCCCTCAATTCAACGACTCCCCCTTTATCTTTGCTGGATACCCAGGCGTTTCTGACGATCGAAGAAGTCTCGAAGGTCTATCCCACTTCCAAAGGAGATTACACCGTCCTGGAAAATGTCAACCTGGCGGTGCAGCGTGGAGAATTTATCTGTGTGATTGGTCACTCTGGCTGTGGCAAGTCCACCCTACTGAATATGGTGTCGGGGTTTGCCAATCCCAGCAGTGGTCATGTGCTTCTAGACGGCCAACCGATTACAGAACCGGGGCCCGATCGCATGGTGGTCTTTCAAAACTATGCTTTACTACCCTGGCTCACGGTTTTTGACAACGTTTACCTAGCCGTGGATGCGGCCCATCCCAACAAAGTGGAAGCCGAAAAACGGGCGATCGTTCGGGAACACCTAGAACTGGTCGGTCTTACGGAAGCCCTAGACAAGCGCCCCACACAAATTTCCGGTGGGATGAAACAACGGGTAGCGATCGCCCGTGCCCTCTCTATCCGTCCCAGGGTGTTGATTTTGGATGAACCCTTTGGAGCCTTGGATGCCATCACCAAGGAGGAATTGCAAGAGGAACTGCTCAAAATTTGGAACGAACATCGCTGTACCGTACTGATGATCACCCACGATATTGATGAAGCCCTGTTCCTCTGCGATCGTCTCGTCATGATGACCAATGGGCCCGCCGCTGGCATCGGAGAAATCTTGGATATTCCCTTCCCCCGTCCCCGCGATCGAACCCTGATCATGGAGGACCCAGAATATTACAACCTGCGAAACTATGCTCTAGATTTCCTCTATAATCGCTTCTCCCACGATGACGAATAAGCCCTAAAGCAGACGTGAATTCGACGGACGCTGAAGCTCTGATGGTCTCCTAGTCTGACAGTATGATTCTGGCGGGGAAGACTTCAGAAATCACGTTTTTGTCGAGTTCACGTTTTGTATAATTGCGGAAACGATCGCACATTTGGGGATCCACAGAGGGTTCTAACTATGATCAATTTCGACACAAAAGATAAGGCTACATCAATCGAACCTACGGCGAGACGATCGCACTAAAGGTCGTTTACTGAAACCTTGACCGCATGTTATGCGATCGCAATACTTTGTTACAAATCCCCAAACCGTTGCCTATCAAGGAAAAGTCCAGTGTGTTAGGCTGCAAAACCCTCAATTTTGCCTATACCGCCCTTGCTTCCCCGCTAACCTGGGGTAAGTTAGCCTAGAGTCGTTGAGTCGTCATGACTTTGGCGTACTTTTTGTCCAGCGTGTTATACAGCGACCCGCCGCATAGCACCTAGTTATGCCAAAATGCGAAGTCCGTCTAAGTTGCCTGTTTCGGTTTGAGATTGGGTAAGCAAAGATTATTAGCTTCGTTGTTCAGTCCGGGGAGATTGTTGGACGATCGTCAAGGTTAGGTAATTGCCAAAGCGATCGGGCATAACACACCATTGGAGCGGACGTAATCGATATTTGTAGTGATAAACTCAGAAAACGATCGCCGCTCAATTTAGCCGTTATTCCGTTCCTACGTTGGCGTGGTTAGAACATTCGCTGTTGTTTCTTAAGTATAAAGGAGAAAGCTAACGGATGAAAAACTTAGAGACGCTATGGAGCAAGGGCAGGAACAGTTAAAACTGGGGTCTAGAGCCTCATCAAGAACTGTAAATGCTTTAATAACGATTTTGGCAAACTATGTAGCAAGCTATCCTGCAGCTAAATCATTAAAAGAGCGGCTGGAAAACCTTAAGAAGAACTAAACGCTTTACACAATGAAAGCTATCCAGAATGACATAACAAAATTGTCAGTCGATGCAATTGTCAATGCAGCCAACTCATCCTTGCTTGGTGGAAGTGGTGTTGATGGCGCAATTCATCGTGCCGCTGGATCAGAGCTTTTAAAAGAATGCAGATTGCTCGGTGGCTGTCAGCCTGGTCAAGCAAAGCTAACCAATGGCTATAATCTTCCCGCTAAATTTGTCATTCATACTGTTGGCCCAGTCTGGAACGGCGGTTCTAATAATGAGACTCAGATATTGAGGGCTTGCTACACAAGCTCACTGAAAATTGCAGAGGATCATCCGGATATTTTGTCCATCGCTTTTCCCTGTATTAGTACAGGTATTTATCGCTTTCCCAGTAGTGAAGCAGCACTTATTGCCATTGACGCTTGCAAAGACAGCAAACTCGATATAACTTTTTGTTGCTTCTCCTCAAAAGACCTTGAACTTTATATGAAATTACTTGTTAATTATTAAAAAGACAGTGCGATCGTCTCGCCGTAGGTTGGATTGAGGTACGAAACCCAAAAACCTCAAGATTATTATGGTTTAGGAGCGATCGTTTTTGGGGTATGGGGACAGTGCGATCGTTTTAATGGTTTAAGAGCGATCGTTTTTGGGGGTTATAATTACAGCAGAAAAGCGATCGAGGAGAAATTAGTGCGATCGTCTCGCCGTAAGTTGGGTTGAGGTACGAAACCCAAAAACCTCAAGATTATTATGGTTTAGGAGCGATCGTTTTTGGGGGTTATAATTACAGCAGAAAAGCGATCGAGGATAAATCAGTGCGATCGTTTCGCCGTAGGTTGGATTGAGGTACTAAAAGCTCAAGACTATTATGGTTTAGAGCGATGCTTCGCCCTCAACCGTTTTTGGAGTATGGATGACCGACGATCGTTTTTGTCTAGGGATCTGGAAGCGACACTTCGCCCTCACTCGTTTTTATGGTTTAGTGCGATCGTTCTTGATTTTTGGGATGGAATCAGTCGCTACCGTGGGGGTAATGCTATCACCCCAGCACCATTGGAGCGGACGTAATCGGTATTTGTAGTGATAA
>JBEAPM010000503.1:0-8920 GCA_041164445.1 Cyanobacteriota bacterium | reverse complement strand
GCAGGCCCTCGGGCATTTGGACGAAATCTTAATTGACCATGCCCACTGTGAACGGAAGGCTGCGGGGGTCGCCCTCAATCTCTTGTGTCGCTATCCGTCAGAGGTGTCTTTAATCCATGCCCTGCCCAGCATTGCCCGTGAAGAGTTAGAGCATTTTGAGCAAGTGCATCGTCTCTTGGAAGATAGAGGCATTGCCCTGCGGCCCCTAACCCCGCCGCCCTATGGCGGCAAACTCAAGGCTTTGGTTCGATCCACTGAACCGCAGCGCTTTTTAGACTCTCTCTTGGTGGCGGCGTTAATTGAAGCCCGGAGCCATGAACGGCTAGGTCTCTTGGGAGAATATTGTCCGGAACCTCCCTTAGCTGCTTTTTATCGAGATTTGATGGCTTCAGAAGCCCGTCATTATGGAGTCTATTGGCTCCTGGCCACATCCGCCTTTCCCCGCGATCAAGTAGACGATCGCTTAAGAGAACTGGCGATCGCAGAAGCTGAAATTCTCAGCACCCTACACCCTGAACCTCGGATTCATAGTTGAGGGATTAGGGATTAGGGGTTAGGGATTAGGGGGTACGATCTCGTGCCTTAATTCCCCCAGAGGTTGCGCCACCAAGGGGTCGAGTCGTTGCTGACCGGGGGCATTTTGCGTCGAATGTCTGCCACATTCCAACCGGTTAAATTGGCGAGGGTTTGGGCTTCTTGATCGTAACGTTGCGGTAGGCTCCGTTTGTAGGTTTGACCTGCCGGGCAGCTTAAATCTCCTTCAAAGGGATGACGGAGAATGTAGCGGCCTTGGTAAAACTGCCGATTGCCCGTTTCTTGAAACATTAAGTCTTCTGGAAAACGATCGCGGCTGTACCGGAGGTGAAGTCGGGTTACAAAAACATTGTTTCCCGTACTGGGATTGAGCCAAAACACCCCAGCTTTGCGCAATTCTTCAGGATTTAAGGGGGTGGCAGAACAGGGATCGCACCCTGCCATATCCCAGGCATATTCCAAAAAGGCAACCCGTCGCCCTTCATTTTGATGGCTATGCTCAAACATGGCTCGGTAAAAGTCGCCAAATTCTGATTTCACAAAGACGGGAATTTCTGCATTGGAAGGAATGTTGACGGTGCGGTAATTGGTCAACTCCATCCGACCATTAGGAGAGAGTAAATAAACCACTAAGTCCTGCTCTGATCTAGCATTGACCATGCCAAGGCGAATGGGCAACATAAAGCGAGGAGATTCATAGGCCATTTGCAAAGGCCGCAGTTTGCTAAAGCCACCGCGATCGAAAGTTTGCAAATTCACTTTGGCAACAAAAAACTTCATGCCCTGGCGAATGTAGGGGCGCAACAGTTCACTGGCTCCAGAGGGAATTTGGTAATTGTTTTGCCGCAACCAGGTCTCTAAACCATTGGAATCTCGGGCACTGAGAATGAGAATATCATATTCCCCTACGCTAAAACTGGACTCGATCGTCACCCCTAATGCTCTAGCTTCATCTCT
This sequence comes from Cyanobacteriota bacterium, assembly GCA_041164445.1. GTDB lineage: Bacteria > Cyanobacteriota > Cyanobacteriia > Prochlorotrichales > Prochlorotrichaceae > JBEAPM01. Next base: position 7,429 of record JBEAPM010000503.1, on the reverse strand, counting down.
TGCTCTTGCATCTGCTTGGTTCACGGATGGTGCTGCTGTCCGAAACGAACCTTCAAAGAGTTCTGGGGGCTGACAAGGATCAGAATCGAAGTACTCCACCAGTCGAGGAGCCGTAAATTCATCTAAGCGATCGATGATGGCGGGATCCCCAACGTTCACTTGCTCCTGGGCTAAGACCGTCGGCACCGGAACCACCACAGCAAAATCTTCCACATCTCCTTGATAGTCGTTGGCCATGGTCAAGACGGTACGATCGCCGTCGCGGGCAATAATGACCTGAGAGGCTTGGTTATAGAGTTTGGTGTCGGCCTTGGCCACATAAAAGCCACAAAAGGCGAGGGCCGGGGTTGCCGTTACCGTCAGCCAAACGATCGCTAGCAGGACAATCCACAGCCAGCGTAATTGCAAAAGGAGTTTCGTCATAAGTCGGTGAACTAGATGGACAATAATTTTTAATTTTTAATTTTTAAGGCGATGCTTGCGGGAATACTCCGGAAAACTTCAAACCGAGATTCCCGGTTTAGAAGACATCCACCCCCCCTTGAGCATAAAAAACGATCGTGACCAATAGCTCTGATCCCGGCGATGTAATGGGTTCTCCCAAAAGAGGGATCCCTGTGCGATCAATAAAGTTCCCCGCCCGATCGCTGAGAGGGCTAATGGCCTGTAAAGTGCCATCAGAGCCGATGAGGAGTTGATATTCTAAGGAACCGTTGAGGTTGTCTGGGGGTTGCCAACGGCCTTGAAAATAGCCAGCAATGTCTCCCAGCCGAGAGGCGTTATCGCTTTCTGCGGCTGGAGGGGCTACGGTCTCCAGTTCCGCCGATGGGGGCGCAGCCGGAGCCAAACCCTGGGCCGGGGCCGATCGACTGCTCAAGCTTGGGGCCGGTAAGGCTGCGTAATCGGAGCTATCGCCGCTGGTGCCACTATAGTCATCATAAGTTCTAGACGGCTCCACATAGTAAGGATCCGGTGCATAGGTTTGGTAGGGCTCTCCAGTGGCGGGTAAGTTATAGCCAGGCGGAGGCGGTGGGAGGGCCGAAAAATCCGGTGGGGGTGGCATGGGCAGTCCAGCAAAGTCCCCACTAGGCAAAGCCCCTACACCTTGCAGTTCTATGCCTAAGGAGACATCGGGTTGTCCCGGAGCTGGAGGCCCATACACCTCGGAGGGCAGGCGGGGAATCGGCGTATAATCACTGCTGCCGTGGAGATTGGGCAGGGCTGACAATTCGTCTAAGGTGAGTTCCGGTGCATTGGCTTGAGGAGACGCTGCTTCAGACTGGGCTACCTGTAGCTGTTGCTGTTGCCACCACTGGAGCCCCAGCAACGAGACTGAACTGGATGCACCCACGGTAACGAGGATTAACGCAGCCGTTCTTAACCAAGCGGGAGGGGTTGTGGGCGCGACTTTGGGTAAGGTGGGTAAGCTTAACGTTTCCGATTGCCATTGATCCAGGACTTCCGCGAGGTCAAAACATTCTAAGGTGGATAAAGACAAGGTAATATCTGGTGGCAAGAATAAACTATGTTCCATTGCCCCCACTGCTTCTAGCCGCATCACCGGCAGTTGGGCTAACTCAGCGGTATGGTTATGGTCACTGGTGGTGACCCTTAGACCCTCTCCGTTTTCTCCCACTACTGCTGAATCTTCTCCACCCTCGGCTTGATGGTTTCGTTCCACTGTGCTGAAGAGTGCCGAAGTTTCTTCCTTGGGCGGTTGGGGCTCTACGCCTTGGGCATCCACGCCTTGGTTCTGCTCTCCCGCCAGAAAAGCTTGATGCGATCGCTGTAACAAATCTTGGATATAGTTTTGCAGAATATCCTGCAAATCCTGCAACTCTTGGGCACTCCCCTCCCACACCAGACTTTCTTGGGGCTCGTCATCACTATTGAGGCGGAGCAACTGGGCCCGATCGTATTGGAGCACAGGACGATCGCTCCAGCGGGACAAGGCGGAGGGGCGGCCGTACAAGCTCAAACGCCAGGAAGGACAGAGATATTGAATGAGTTGAGGCATGAGCTTTGGTTGAACGTTGAGTTTTGAGGGGTAAAACCGGGACGGACGGGTAAGAGGAAGCCAGACATAAGCCGGGTTCTGTTCTTTTGCCGACCAAAGCCCAACAAAAGTGCAGTTATCTATCTAGGATTGCTGTTACCAACAACCTCCTGCGGTACACCACAAGAGCAACCGTCCGAAGACCGATCGCCCATTGTACGGGGTGGGAAAAAAACCAACCCTTTCCCCTCCGACCTTGCTCCCCACCGGGGTTTACCGAGCCAACACCTCTCGATGTTGCTGGTGCGCTCTTACCGCACCTTTGCACCCTTACCCTTCTAAGAGTTTTGAATGTTGAGTTTTAAGTTTTGAATAAACTCATCACTCAAAACTCGTAACTCATAACTTCTTTAAAGGGCGGTATGTTTCTGTGGCACTATCCTCACGCTCACGCGCACTGGGCGTTACCCAGCAAGTCTGGTTTTTCGGGAGCCCGGACTTTCCTCAGATCAAGATGTCTTGATCCGCAACTGCCTCGCCAACTTCCTCTGAGTGCTAGTCTAGCCTAAACCCCAGTTAACTATCTAATATCTGTTTCAGGCGACCAACTGAAACGCCTCTTTCTTGTCCTCGGGCATCTCGAAATCCAAAAGGGAGGCTTCGGTCTACGCATTCATACGCATTAACATAGAAGCCATACAGGCTGTGGTGGGCAGCGAAGCTGACCCGCCATAATAAATCCCTGTCACAATAAATTGAGGTTCCCCTCGTAAATCCGCCGAATCCTATGAAGACAATTCCTCAGGTTAATGCTCCCCATTTTGTTCAAATTCTCCAGTGGGCATTGGATCCCGTTGGCTACCAGCAGCAAAACTATCAGCGTTATGGTGGGCTGTTTGAGGTTAATTTCACCTCAAGTTCTTTTCAGATGAGTGACTCTGGGCGAGTTTTATTGCTCAGTGATCCTGGTGGTCTGCAACAGGTTCTCAGCCAGGATATGGGTAAGGTCTTTTCTGCACCGGGGGAAGTGAATCGCATCGTCGAGCCGATCGTTGGACCAAATTCTAGCCTTCTGATCAGTGGCGAGGCGCATCGCCGTCGTCGCCAAATGATCACACCGCCTTTTCATGGGGAGCGTCTCAAAGTTTTTGGACAGTTGATTCTGGATATTACGGCGGAAGTCCTGGCCGAACAAACCCTGGAACAGTCTTTTTCCGGTCGGCACCTGATGCAGCGGTTGACAATGCGGGTGATTATGGAGGCGGTGTTTGGTCTGCACCGAGGCGATCGGTATCAAGCTCTGGAAACGGCCCTCCGCGATCGTTTGGATCTGGTGGGTAGTAGTCCCTTTGCGGCGTTGTTTATCTTCTTTCCGGTCTTACAGAAGGATTGGGGAGCCTGGAGTCCAGGACGACGGATTCAGAACTTGAATCAACAGATTAATACGTTGCTCTACGCCGAAATTAGCGATCGTCGGGCCGAGGGGGACACAGAGCGATCGGATGTCCTGTCGTTGTTAATGGCGGCAACGGATGAGAATGGCGAATATTTGACTGATCCAGAATTACGGGATGAGTTAATGACCCTACTGCTAGCGGGCCACGAAACCACCGCTACGGTCTTAACCTGGGGCCTCTACTTCCTACAACGCCATGCTGAAGTTCGGCAAAAGCTCCAAGCGGAATTAGCCACCCTGCCCACCCCCTGGGATCCCCTACAGGTGATTCGCCTTCCCTACCTCGAAGCCATCTGTAACGAGACCCTGCGTATTCATCCCGTGGCCATGACCACGTTTCCCCGTCTAGTAGAAGTCCCCACAACCCTTATGGGGCATGATATCTATCCCGGTGATTTCATTCTGGGCTCCATGTTTTTGATCCATCAGCGGGAAGATCTCTATCCCCAGCCTCAGGTGTTCCGTCCTGAACGGTTTCTGGAACGACAGTTTTCAGCCTATGAGTTTATTCCCTTTGGAGCCGGTGTCCGCCGTTGCGTAGGTTCGGCCCTGGCTCTGTACGAAATGAAGCTAGCTTTGGCCAGCATCTTTCAACACTGGGATCTGAGCTTGGAAACGTCACGGGAGTTGAAACCGCAACGTCGCGGGATTACCCTCGCGCCCAATGGAGAGGTTCGGTTACGCAAGGTTGCTCGTCGCTCCCCGTCAGAAAAGCCTTTGCAAGCGGTGGGATAGTGGGATAGTCCGACTGGCCCTGAGCTTTTGCAAAATATCTCCATTTAGGATGGTCAGTGGCATCGAGGTTTAGAGGGATCTACGGTAATGATGCTCGAATATTACCGGGCCGATCGCATTGCTAAAATTCCGCCACACACTAACCCCAAAGCGATCGGAAACCAGGCTGAAATTTCTGGGGATAAGGTGCCTCGCACCCCCAAAGAACTACTAAAAAAGGAGAGCATGTAATAGCTAAAAATAATTAAGACGCTCACCCCAAAGGCTGTGGCTCGATTGGTGCGTTGATTCGGCAAAATGCCCAGGGAAGACCCCACCAAACCAAAAACAAGACAGATAAAGGGAAAGGAAAACTTTTCTTGAATGCGAACTTTGAGTTTACGGATTTTCTTTTCGTCCCCCGTTTGAGAGAGTAACTTTAGGTAAGATTGAGCCTGAACAATATTCATTTCTCCATAATCTCGGGTACGATTGGCTAAATCTAAAGGGGCGCGAGGAATTTTAAACTGGTGCTCTTCAAAGTTGACAATACTGCGATAAGAACCATCGGCATTGACCAGATAAATCGTGCCATTAAATAAATCCCAGCGACTAAAAACTGAATTCCATTCCGCCGCTTCTGCTACTAAAATTTGCTGGGGTTCACCTCGGGTAAAATCTAAGATTAAGACCCCCTTCATTTGTTCACCATCAAATCCTTTGGCATAAAAAATACGAGCAAGTTGGTTCTCTTCACTGCCATCTATATTTTGAATGGGGGTGAATTGCTGATAAAAAATATTTTTTTCTTGAAAGCCCTCATTTTGCTTAGAGCCCAGGGCTTGATCTAAAGTGATTTCTGCACGATAGTTTGCGGCAGGTACTAAAGATTCATTAAAAATAAACGTTAACCCCGTAACCACAAGACTTAAAATGAGGCCTGGTACAATCAGTCTATAGGTGCCAATGCCACAGCTTCTCAGGGCAATGATTTCACTATCGTTGGATAAGCGGCTATAGGCCATTAAAGTGGCTAGCAACACCGACATGGGAAAGGCCATGACGAGAAATTCTGGCAATTTTAAGACTAGAATTTCTAGGGCAAAGTGAAAGGGTAAACCGGCTTCCGTAACCTTGCGGACGAGATCAAAAACGACCCCAATGGAAATACCCAGGGACGAAAAAGCGCCCAGACCAAATAAGAACGGGACAATTAGCTCACTGAGTAAATAGCGATCGAGGATGGGAAGTTTCACGGGCAAATGCTGACCGATGGACAGAGGAAAAGATGAGGGGCGATCGGTAACAGCCATTACAACTCCAGATGTATCACTAAAACGCTAATGTTCTGAGAGCACCTCGAAAAAGCCAAAACTAGTCTCCTGGGATTGTCCTGGGCGGTGAAGCCGCAGATACAATTCATCGAGGTGCCCCTGATGCTGTGCGTCCCGGAGGAGCACACTCTCTTTATCCTACTTACCACTGAAAATCTTGACCGAGATAATACTCTCGCACAAGGTCGTTATTGTACAATTCTTCCGCACTTCCTGCGGCCAGAATTTGACCATCATTGAGAATATAGCCCCGATCCGTAATGCGTAGGGTTTCTCGGACATTGTGATCGGTAATGAGAATACCAACGCCCTGGGTTTTAAGCCGATGAATAATCTCTTGGAGGTCGGCAACGGCAATGGGATCAATTCCAGCAAAGGGTTCATCTAATAATAAAAACCGAGGCCCGTCTGCACCAGAAGCGAGAGCTCGGGCAATTTCTGTGCGGCGACGTTCTCCCCCTGAAACCTGAATGCCTAAGGTATTGCGCACTGCATTTAAGTTAAATTCATCCAAAAGCGATCGTAACCGCTGCTGTTGTTCTTGGGGCGATAAGCGACTGTGTTGTAAGACGAGTCGGATGTTATCTGCTACGGTCAAATGTCTAAAAATACTGGCTTCCTGAGCTAAATAACCAATACCAATGCGGGCTCGTTGGGTCATGGGAAAATGGGTAATATCCATTTCATTCAACCAAATGCGACCCCGATCGGCTTGTTCTAAGCCGGTGGTAATGTAAAAAGTGGTGGTTTTCCCTGCTCCATTGGGGCCCAGTAAACCAACAATTTCCCCTTGGGCAACCGATAAACTAACCTGACGAACGATCGTCCGCTTACCGTAGGATTTTTCAATATTATCCAGGGTGATTTTCACGATATTGATTGACCTGCTCTATAGAAAAGCCTAAAGCCTCGGCAACTTGCTCAAGACTCAACCCTAAGTTAAATAAACGATCGATGGCACTATAGCGAGCCTGGGTTTCCTGCTCTGCCCGTTGGGCTTCCTGCTCTGCCCGCTGGGCTTCCTGCTCTGCCCGTTGAGTTTCTTGCTCTGCCCGCTGGGCAATTTCCACGAAACTCTCAAATCGCTTGCCATCGGGCCGATAAAGCTCTAGATCGCCACTGCTATTCTCCAATCGCACCCCCAACTGAGGACTTAGCCATCCATTAGTCTGGACGATCGCTGTAAGGCGATCGTTAGCCCTGACCCATCCCTTGAGCCGATTTTTCTGGGGATCGTAGAGGTAATATTCCAAAACCCCATAGCGATCGTAAAAAGCAAGCTTATCCTCCATTTCCTGGCGTGTATTACTCTTCGAGAGAATTTCAAACACCACTTGAGGGGCAATGTTATTTTCTTCCCATTGCTTATACGATCGACGATGTCCTTTGGGGCAGCCAAAGACCACCATGATGTCGGGAGCTTGACGGGTAGAGGATCCCTGAACTGGGTACCAGAATAAATCTCCTGCGACAAAAACATCAGGATCGTCGATGAATAAGGTATCGAGCCCCCCCTGAATTTTGATCATCAGGCTAAGCTGAAGGGTATTATCTGCCACGGGTTTGCCGTCACTTTCGGGATACAGTAAGTCCGGTTCAAAAAAACGCGGATCCAGTTGCTGAATCATAAAGTTAAGATTAAACGTCTTCGGGATCGAGATGGACAAGAATCGTTCACGTCAAGGCTATTAACTTAAGGTGGAAGAGTGCGGCGCGCCACACTCTTCCCTTCAATTTTTTCGCTTTCAGTGGAAAGCCCACTTCAAGCATCGCTGAGGCTTTACTGGGGTAAATTATCGATTAAGGTATCTGCGGGCAGCGTAGGGGTCTCGGGTAAATCGGGTAAACCTGTGGGGGCAGTGGATTCGGTTTCATTTTCAGGAATCACATAGATGGACTGCACCTGTTCGTTCGCTTTCGGAGAGACAA
>JBEAPM010000502.1:0-6432 GCA_041164445.1 Cyanobacteriota bacterium | reverse complement strand
AAACCTTGGCGGAAATCCATGCAGAAGTTCCCTGGTCAGAGTGGGAAAAGCTACCTGAAGATATGGCTAAAAATGTCGATCACTATCTTTATGGAGCGCCAAAGGTTGAAGAAGCATTTTGAACAAGCAGGATTTACTGCATTGTTGAGACATTAAGATAGTGTAGAAAACTATAATCAGGTTAGTCCTATTCACTCCAGAAGGAACAATGATATGGAAGAGTTATTAGAGTTGAAGAAATTCTTACTAGCCAATCAGGTAGAAGAGGCATTGATTTTGGTTGAGGAAATGACGGAAATGAGTAAGGATGACAAACTCAATAAGATTTTTAGTTTTGCCAAAATCCTCCTACTCCATCTGATTAAACAACAGGCAGAAAAGCGATCGACGCGATCGTGGGACTTATCCATTAAAAATGCTGTTCGAGAGATTCAAAGGACTAATCAAAGACGTAAAGCGAAAGGCACTTACTGTGATGTGGATGAACTGCGGGAAACCCTTGAAGATGCTTTTGAGATTGCCCTAGATGCTGCAGCAGCGGAAGCATTTGAGGGACGGTATGAAGCAGAAGCTTTAGCAAAAATGATCGATCGCACTGAAACGATCGATCGGGCAATGGGGTTAATTTGCAATGTTCAATGCTAAATCAATTCAATTCTCAATTCTAGGAAATATACAGCAGTCTTAGATCAGTTGTAAGGACTAGACTGCTGGAACCGTTGTGTGGTGTGTGCCCTCCGGGCGCACACCACACAACCCATTTAGGATTGCTGTATGAATTGAACGATGTTTTGTCTAATCACCTCCCACAAGACTAAATTTATCAGAAATAGGATTATCTATTGCGATATAATGATCTGAATGTCGTCAGCGCAGTAATCTAGGGACAGATAAAAAATTTAGCACTTCAATGGAAACGACGTTGTTCGTTATTGAAATTATCGCAATTTTAGTCTTTGCCTATTCGGGGATGATTCATGCTCGTAGGAGCGGTTTCGATTATGTTGGTGTATTAACGATCGCTTTAGTCTCTGCATTTGGTGGTGGAACGTTGCGGGATATTTTGCTGGACAATCATCCCCTTTACTGGATAGAACATTGGCAATTTCTGGTCTACGTCATACTGTTGTCACCGATCGCCCTCCTAGCCTTACAATTCAACAAAGATTTTTCAAGCCGACGAATTTTAATGTTGATTGATGCCCTCGGCTTAGGCTTGTTTACGGCTTCGGGAGTGGGAATCGCTTTGGAGTTGCATACCCCCGCACTGCCCGCCTCTTTTATCGGTGTCATCACTGCAACTTTTGGTGGTGTATTGCGGGATGTTCTGTCCAATCAAAAGCCTCTACTTTTTCAACCCACCGAGCCCCTAAATGCAACCTGTTCTTTCACCGGGGCTTGGGTTTACATTGTTATGCTTCGGCTGAATTTCCTCCCTCCATTAGCCTTGATCGTTTGTATCGCAGTAACATTTCTACTTCGCGCTGTAGCAGTCACCTATAATTGGAGACTTCCATTTTAGATCGGGCGACCACCTTAAAGCGAGAGTGCGGCGCTCTGCACTGCACTCCTGCATTCAAGTTTTTCGCTTTCAGTGACCACCTAGCGATCGTTTTGCTGAACAGGCTGGGCTTAAAGGGCAACCAGATAATGAATACTAAACAAGTTCCGATCGTCTCGCCAGAGTCCTTTGGGTTGAAATCCTGCGGCGATCGCTAAGGTTTGGAATTCTTCCACACTATACTTATAGGAATGTTCCGTAACGATCGGTTCTCCGGCTACTAGAGGAAAGGCAATTTCTCCGAGGTGAACGACTTGATCAACCTTGCTCACCAATTGCATTTCAATACGTCCTTTCTCGGGATCATAGGGGGCTTTATAGCTAAAGTTTTGGAGATTAAAATCCATTCCTAAGGCTTGATTGAGATGCTCTAAACCATTGAGTGCAAAGTCTGCCGAAACCCCTTGACGATCGTCATAGGCGGGTTCTAAAATCGCTGGATCTTTTTTCAGATCAACCCCAATTAAGACCCCACCTTGGGGTTGAACCAGAGCCGCCATATTTTTCAATAATTTTAGGGATTGTTCGGGATGCATATTACCGATCGTGGAGCCGGGGAAAAAAGCAACTCGACGCTTATGATGGAGGGCGGGTACATTGGGCAAAGAGAAAGGAGACATATAATCAGCACAAACCGCAATGGCCTGGAGATGGGGATAATCTTCCGTTAAAGCATGGCACGCTTCGTAGAGGTGCTGCTTAGAAATATCAATGGCAATGTAGCTAGATAAATGGGGCGCAGAATCTAATAAGATCCGAATTTTCTGACTACTGCCGCTGCCATATTCAATCAAGACTGCATCTTCTAATAATTCTGTAATGTCTTGGTGATGATCCCGTAAAATTTGCATTTCAGTCCGGGTAAGATAGTATTCCTCCTGTTCACAAATGGCATCAAATAGTTCAGAACCCCGTTTGTCATACAGGAATCGGGGTGATAGTTTTTTGGGCGTTTGACTTAAACCCTGCAAAACCTCAAAAAATGAATCTTCAAAGGCTGGATGCAGATCATAAAAGTCGATGGAAGAGTCTAAGGTGAAGAGTGGAGAAGTCATAAAACTTGTGTTTTAACGGCTCTTTCAGCTTACGCCCCTACGGCCGTTCCTAAAAGGGGGCAAACCGTTGCTTGGGGTTAAGTTGTTTTTTTCGCCACGATAAATACGGCCTGGCCCTGATCCGGTTTCCACTGATAGTCTAGGGCAAAACCAGCCTGAGTCAGAGCGGTTTCTAGGTCGGTGCGAGTCAAGATCAAAAGACCGCCTGGTTTGAGGACTTGATACACTTGAGCGATCGTTGCCTCGTAGTCTGGAAGTAAGTGCAAAATGCTGAGGGCCAGCGTTGCATCTAAGGCTGGGTGCTTAAAAGCTGTTGAATGGTTGCCGCTAATTGCTTGAGCTTAACCGGTTTACTAATGTAGTCATTGGCACCCGCCGCTAAACACTTTTCTTTATCCTCCTTCATGGCTAAGGCTGTTAAGGCAATAATAGGAGTCGAGGCTAAATGAGGATACTGACGAATTTTCTGGGTCGCTTCTAAGCCATCCATAATCGGCATTTGAATATCCATCAAGATCAGATCAGGGCTATCCGATCGAGCTTTTTCGATCGCTTCTTGACCATTTTTGGCCACATGAATTTCGTAACCTTTTGCGGTGAGATAGCTAGATACCGTGTTCAGATTAGATTCGTTATCATCCACTAAAAGAATGACTGCTTTGTGATCAAGATTCAGGTCGGTTTGGCTAAGCTCAGTCAAGGAAACCAGGGGAGGAGGACTCACCTCCTCAATAGGGGAGATCGCACAGGGTAAATCGATCGTAAAACAACTGCCCTTACCCTCTTCACTCGTAAGCCCCACCGATCCACCATGCATTTCAACAATCCGTTTGACGAGAGCTAACCCTAAGCCCGTACCCACATTCTGACGGTTGAGGGAATTATCAATTTGGACAAAGGGTCGAAAAAGTTGTTTAGCCTTGACGGGATGAATCCCAATGCCGTTATCAATGACCGCAATACGCAGCAAGGGAGATGAGGGTGAGAGACCTGGCTGTTTGGCTTCGGAATCTGACGGTATAACGATCGCGTTAGCGGGACTTGGATAGATGACCTCCACCGTAATCTGTCCTTTTTCTGGAGTGAACTTAACGGCATTGGTCAACAAATTAATGAGCACTTGCCGAATGCGTCGTTCATCTACCCTTAATTCAGGCACCGCATCCGGAATTTTAAGCTGAACTTCAATTTGTTTTTTATGAGCCTGTTGCTTAATAAAGCTCAGACTCTGCTGACAGATTGTTTTAACTTTGGTTGGAGCATATTCTAGCTCAAGCTTTCCTGATTCAACTTTGGCTAAGTCCAGAATATCATTGATTAACTCCAGAAGATGGGAGCCACTACGATCAATGGTTTGAAGCGCTTTTTTCTGCTTTACATTGAGCGTTCCAAAAACTTCTTCTTGTAACCCTTCTGCCATCCCCAAAATTGCGTTGAGAGGGGTACGCAATTCATGACTCATATTGGCTAAAAATTCATCTTTAAGCTGAGTCGCTTTTTCTAATTCTTTATTCGTTTGCGCGAGTAAACGTTCTTGTTGATATAAGGCGAGTTGGGTTTTAATCCGTGCTTTAACAACGATCGGTCTGAGGGGCTTGGTAATATAATCAGCGGCTCCTAGGTCAAATCCTGTTTTCTCATCTTGAGCATCTTCTAGAGCGGTTACAAAGATAATGGGAATCCAACTGGTTTGAGGGTTGGCTTTGAGACGACGACAGACTTCATGCCCGGTCATGCCTGGCATGAGGACATCTAAAAGGATTAAATCTGGAGGATCCTCAGAGTTGGCGATCGCTAAGGCCTTCTCTCCATTAGTGGCAACTCGCACCCGATATTCTTCCCGTAAAATCCCTGACAAAATGGTCAGATTTTCGGGGGCATCATCAACAATTAAAATTGTGGCGGCAGGGGGGACTGACTGGGCTGGCATAATTTTACCTGAAAGACCCAAAACTCTATCTTAACGGATCAACTTAAGGGTACCTCACAAAATCCCAAACTTGATTCCCATGGCTGCTAGGCTGCAATCGGGATTATTGCGGAAGCAGTGCCCCATCATCGTGAAAGACCCTGTAACGATCGTAACATTTCCAGGGCTTGCTCAAACTCAAAGTGTTCAATAGTATTTTGCAGAGCCTGGAACTGCACTACAATATCCTGAGAAAAATGACAACGCGGTAATAGGGTTACGATCGTTTCCATTACCATCAGGGTTTCTGCATTATCCTCCCGCAAGAGTTCTTCAAGGCGTTGAAGATGCGATCGTAGCTCATTTAAGGGAGGCTCCTTGACCCTAGACTGAGGTATCCTATTTCCACACTCTAGAAGTTGTAACTCGTCAAGAATGGGCTGTAACGCGGTCTGCACCGCTTTAATCTGGTTGGTCAGGACGAGGGGATCCGCCGTTTTTGCACAGGCCCGTTCCAGGGAGAGCGCCGCCCTCTGTACTGTTTGGATGCCTAAGGTTGCGGCAATTCCCTTTAAGGTGTGGGCATATCGTGTTGGTGCGGTGGGATCGTCGCTGTGTTGTGCAGCACTAAATTCGGTTTCAAAATGGCGATAACGATCGCGGAATTTAAGCAACAACTTACGATAAATCTTCTCATCTTCCGTATTCCGCAGACCCTGAACCTGATCAATTCCCTGCATTTCCGGTAAGGATGTGATGGCGGCTCTCGGAGAAGGAAAACTCATGGAAATAGACCCTCGATCTGCTCGCTGCTCAGAATTCAGGTTAATATAGTGGGCAAGGGTTTGAAAGAGTTGATCGATATTAATCGGCTTGGTAATGTGAGCATTCATACCCGCATCTAAAGTTTTCTGCAGATCACTGGCCATTGCATTTGCGGTCATGGCAATGATGGGCAAATCCCGGTAGCATTCCTGTTGACGAATTTTTTGGGTTGCCGTATAGCCATTCATCACCGGCATTTGAATATCCATTAAAACACCATCAAATTTTTCCGTCGCTAAGATCTCTAGGGCATGTTGCCCATGATTGGCCGTCTGAACTTGCAAACCATGATTGGTCAGGAGATCGTAGGCCAGTTCCTGGTTAATTTCGTTGTCTTCAACCAATAAAATCTTAGCTCCTTGGAGGTGAGCGATCGCTTCCTCAACCAATCGCTGCTCAGTACTTTCTATTGTTAACAAAGTGTGCGGAGTATCTAAAACTCTATCGATTGGCGATGATAGCTTGGCAAGATAAACCGTGAAGTAAAAGGTACTACCAACACCCACATTACTTTCAACCCAAATCTGGCCTCCCATTAATTCTGAAAGCTTTTGGCTAATGACTAAACCTAGCCCTGTCCCCCCATATTTTCGAGTGGTTGAGCTATCGGCTTGGGTAAAACTTTGAAACAGCTTAGCCTGTTGATCGGGAGTCATGCCAATCCCTGTATCGGCAATAGAAAACTGTAGCATTACCCTCTTGTCATCCTCTTGGATCAGATGGCCTGTAATAGTGACTTCTCCTGAGTCTGTGAACTTCATGGCATTATTGCCTAGGTTAATAAAGATCTGACTTAAGCGTAGGGGATCTCCCACTAGAATAAGCGGCAAATTTTCAGCGAGGTGACAGGATAATCTTAAATGCTTCTCCTCTGCTTTAATGCCGAGAATACTGTTGATGTTGAAAACAACTTCTTGGATCGAGAAGGGGACTTTTTCTAGTTCTAACTTACCTGCTTCAATTTTAGAGAAATCTAAGGTATCATTGATAATACCTAATAGTAATTGACCCGATCGTTTTACTTTTTGAATATAGTTTTTTTGTTGAGAATTTAAGTCTGTCTTTAAGGCTAATTCACTCAT